>NZ_NMPS01000084.1:0-67394 GCF_002261125.1 Siphonobacter sp. BAB-5385
GAAAAATGGCGGCATTGAAAAAGGGCTGAAAGCGGTACTGGACGAAAATGCCCGCGTGGCCAAATTTGGCTTTACGGCTACGGAGCTGGAGCGAGCGAAACAAAACCTGCTAACGGGTACTGAAAAACGCTTCAAGGAGAAAGATAAAACCAAGTCGGAAGCATTTGCGATGGAGTACATGAATGACTTCATCAATGATGTACCTTCCATGGGCGTAGAAAAAAACTTTGAGTTCGTAAAAGCTGAATTGCCCGGTATTACGCTCGAAGAAGTGAATGCCTTACCTAAAACACTGCTGACGAAGGAAAACCGGGCCGTTATTGTAATGGCTCCCGAAAAGGACAAGGCGACGCTTCCAAAAGAAGCCCAATTGCTGGACTGGATCGATAACTCCGGGCAGAATGTAACGGCTTACGTGGATGAAGTCATCTCGAAACCTTTGCTGGCGGCAGCACCCAAAGCGGGTAAAGTAACCGCCGAAAAGCAGATTCCCGAAATTGGTGTAACGGAGCTGACGCTTTCCAACGGACTGAAAGTAGTACTGAAACCCACGGATTTCAAAAACGACGAGGTGGTGTTTAGCTCGTACAGTTTCGGGGGAACTTCGCTGTATCCATTAGCGGATTACATCGACGCTGATCAGTCGAATGTGATTGCCGCCCAGGGTGGGGTAGCGGAGTTCTCAGCTACGCAACTCAAAAAATACCTGACGGGTAAAGTGGCTAATGTTTCTACCTACGTGGGTGAACTGACGGAGGGAATGAACGGCTCTTTCTCACCCAAAGATGCTGAAACGGCTCTGCAACTCATTTACGCGAATTTTGTAATGCCCCGTAAAGACCCAGAAGTCATCAAAGGGTATCTGGGAAATATGAAAGATGAGCTGGAGCAGAAATTCGCAACCCCCGATCCGCAGGGCGTCTTTTTCGATACGCTTTCCGCAGTAATGGGTGGCTATAATCCCCGCCGGTTACCCATGAAACCTGCCGATGTGGATAAGATTAACGTGGACAAAGCCATGCGTATCTATAAAGAACGCTTTGCCAACGCGTCGGATTTTACGTTCTTCTTCGTCGGAAATTTCAAGGTTGACGAATTTAAACCCCTGCTGGAAAAATACCTGGGTAGTTTGCCGAGTACGGGTAAAAAGGAAACGTACAAAGACCTGAACATCCGTCCGCTGAAAGGTAAAGTCAACAAAACCGTCTATCGCGGGATTGACGACAAAGCGGCGGCTCAACTCGTATACTCCGGCGATTTTGTGTATACGCCCGAAAACGAAACCAATTTGAGTGCCATCGAAGAGATTCTGAATATTAAGCTCATCGACGAAATTCGGGAAAAGGAAAGTGGCGTGTACTACATCTACGCTCAGGCCAGTGCCGAAAAATTACCGAAGCCTCATTATACGCTGAGCATCGGCTACGGTACGAATCCGGGTCGTATTGAAGAACTAGCCACCAAAACGCTGGCGATTCTGAACGACATGAAGAAAAATGGTCCTTCACAAGCCGATCTGGACAAGTACAAAATCGAAACCAAACGGCAACTGGAAGTACAGATGAAAGAGAACCGTTTCTGGCTGGGATCCCTGTCGTCGAGCTACCAGAAGAGCGAAGACCCTAAAGATGTACTGAAAGAAATGAAGCTGGTCGATCAGGTAACCGTCGCTTCGGTAAAAGCAATGGCCGCCAAGGTATTCGGTGGTAATCTGATTAAAGCCGTACTGCTGCCCGAGAAAAAGCAGGCCACGAGTAGTAAATAAGGGAAAATTCAGCACCCTAAAGAGCCGGATGAATGGAAGCATTGCGTAACCATTCGTCCGGCTTTTCTCTTAAATTTTATAGAAACTAGAGGGTAAATCCTGCCGGAGACCGTCTATTCGAAACATGCGGGTTGTTCTTCTAAACCTAATTACCTCTTTACGCACCCAATGGTATGAATATGAATCCTACACAGGTAAGCGATCCCCTGGCGTCTACGAAAATGGGAAATTTCCGCTGGACGGTCGTGGCTTTACTCTTCTTCGCTACTACCATCAATTACGTTGACCGTCAGATTATTGGGTTACTCAAGCCAACGCTGGAAAAAGAGTTCAACTGGACGGAATCTGATTACAGTCTGATTGTAACCTTCTTTTCGGCCGCGTATGCCGTGGGCTTGCTGTTGTTTGGACGAATTGTCGATAAAGTAGGTACGAAGATGGGATATACTATTTCCATCATATTCTGGAGTATTGCCGCCATGTTACACGCCTTGGTGAGTAGTACGGCCGGTTTCATCACCGTACGGGTATTATTAGGTTTAGGCGAAGCCGGAAACTTTCCCACCGCCATCAAATCCGTAGCCGAGTGGTTTCCTAAAAAAGAACGGGCACTGGCCACGGGAATTTTTAACTCCGGAGCAAACATCGGAGCCGTGGTAGCTCCCATTCTGGTACCCTGGATTTTGGGTGTATACGGTTGGGAAGCTGCGTTTCTGGCGACCGGAGCTATTGGTTTTGTATGGCTGGTGTTCTGGTTGGTATTATACGAAGTACCCGCTCGTAAGAAAAACATGGATCCCACCGAGTACGCTCACATTCACAGTGATAGCGATCTGGCGGCAGCTACGGCTGAAACCGAAGGTGGTTCCGTATCCTGGGGTCGGCTGTTGGGCATTCGACAAACCTGGGCTTTCATTTTCGGTAAAATGCTCACCGATCCCATCTGGTGGTTTTTCCTGTTCTGGTTGCCTTCGTACTTTGCTGAACGCTTCCAGTTAGATCTGAAAAAGCCGAGTCTGCCACTGATCATCGTATATACGGCTACGACGATTGGTAGTATTGGTGGCGGCTATCTGTCGGGCTATTTTATCAAACGAGGTTTCCCCGTATTCAAGGCTCGTAAAACGGCGATGCTCATTTTTGCTCTGGCCGTCGTCCCCATCATCAGTGCTAAATACATCAACGATATTTGGGTAGCCGTGGCCCTGATTGGTCTGGCCGCCGCCGCTCACCAGGCCTGGAGTGCAAACATCTTCACCACTGCTTCGGATATGTTCCCCAAACGAGCCGTTAGTTCAGTGGTCGGCATGGGTGGTATGGCCGGTTCCATCGGCGGTATGCTTTTCCCGATTCTGATTGGCTATCTGCTGGATTACTACAAAGGACAGGGTAACATTGTCGCTGGGTACAACGTGGTATTTATCATTTGCGGTTTTGCCTATCTGGTGGCCTGGGGTGCCATGCACATCTTCGCTCCCAAAATGGAAGAGGTAAAACTTTAAGTTGCATAAGCCAGTATTTTCCGGCTTTTTTGAAGGCGAATGAAAGATCTTTCATTCGCCTTTTTCGTATTAAAAACCCTTTTGCATGAAAAGCAAGTTATGGTACGGATTGGTCTTAACCCTTCTGGTGACGATTCAATCCTACGCTCAACAGCAATTTGAGAAGGAAATTCAGGCATTTGAAACGCAGGACCAGACCACGCCGCCGCCGAAAAATCCGATTCTGTTTGTGGGGAGTTCTACCTTTCGGCTGTGGTCGGATATGCAGGAGGCCTTTCCCGAGCAGCCCATTATCAACCGGGGCTTTGGCGGTTCTACACTGACGGACGTCGTATACTACTACGATCGATTGATTCCCAAGTATAAGCCGAAACAGATCGTCATTTACTGTGGTGAAAACGACATCGCTACGGGTAAGAACGCTAAGAATACCTACCTGGAATTTTTCAGATTGTACGGAAAAATCCGCAAGGATATGCCCCGAGTACCCGTGATTTTCATCTCAGCAAAACCGGCTCCTTCCCGCTGGGACAAACGGGATGCCATGCAGGAATTCAACCGACTTGTCAGCTCTTTCTTGGATGGCGAAGAGGATGCCGATTACCTGGATGTATGGCCCGTAATGTTGAATGAAAGTTTGCGTCCCGAACCCATCCTGTTCAAAGCCGACAGTCTGCACATGACTCCTGAAGGCTACCGCCGCTGGACCGAAGTACTGAAACCTTTGTTAGTAGATTAAAGCGTTTTGGGTTTTGAGCAACCGCTGTTGCTGTTTAGCGTTTTGAGTGGACGGACCTTGGAAAAGATGCGATAGACATTCAAAACCTAACTCAAAACGATCAACCCTAAACCCCAAACTCAGATTTTTATGAACATTGTCTTATTAGACGGCTATACGCTCAATCCGGGTGATCTGGACTGGGCTCCGCTGGAGCAGCTGGGTTCTTTCCAGGTCTATGACCGCGTGAAGTCCGAAGAAGTAGTTGAAAAGGCGAAGGAAGCCGATATTCTGCTGACCAATAAAGCAAAGATTACCCGGGAAGTGCTGGAGCAATTGCCCAACGTAAAATACATTGGCGTGACCGCCACGGGGTACAACATCGTCGATACCGAAGCCGCCCGGGAACGGGGCATTCCGGTGACCAATGTGAGTGATTACAGCTCCCGGGCCGTAGCCCAGCACACCTTTGCCCTGATGCTGCATTTCACGAATGACGTGGCTCGTCTGGGTGAATCAGTGCGAGCCAAGGCCTGGGCTCAGAGCCCGGATTTCTGCTATTCCTTTCAGCCGTTGACGGAGCTTTCCGGAAAAACGCTCGGCTGGTGGGTTTTGGAAGTATTGCCAAACAGGTTGCTCAGATTGGTCATGCGTTTGGCATGCGTATTCTGGCCCATCGTCGGCACGCGAAACCCGAATTAACCCACCCCTACGTGGAAATGGCCAGTCTGGAGGACGTGTTTCGGGAAAGCGATTTCGTATCGCTGCATTGCCCGCTCACGTCGGAAACGCAGGGGCTGGTGAACGCCGAACGCCTGAGCTGGATGAAGCACACGGCTTTGTTGATCAATACCGGTCGCGGTCCGTTAATCGTAGAGCAGGACCTGGCGGATGCTCTCAACGCGGGTACAATTGCCGGAGCGGGTCTGGACGTACTCTCCGTCGAGCCACCCAGTCTGGATAATCCACTCACTGAAGCTAAAAACTGCCTCATTACGCCACACGTAGCCTGGCTGGCTTTCGAAGCCCGGCGGCGGTTGCTTCAAATGGCAGCCGATAACATCCGTGCCTTCATGAACGGTACACCAATCAACGTGGTGAATTAGAAAATGATGCCTCACAAATCCGAAGAAAAGCCAATTGTTGGACCTTTCTTCGGATTTATTTATCAATGCTATAACTAGTGAATTAACTATTTTCGTAGATTTCCGAAAATTTCGGATGTATGGTTATGGAAAAATTGACTCCCGCTGAAGAAACGGCCATGCTGACGCTCTGGCGATTAGAACGCGGTACCTTAGGCGTCATTCTGGAAGAAATGCCCGAGCCCAAACCGCATTACAACACCCTGGCTTCTGCTTTTAAAAACCTGGAGAAGAAAGGGTACGTGCTATTTCGCCGATACGGGAATGTATACGAGTACTATCCGGCCGTAAGTCGCGAACAAGTGGCGGATCGGATGGTGGAAGAGTACTTCGATGATTCGTACAAGAACCTAGTTACGCATTTTGCCAAGGAGCAAAAGATATCGGCGGAGGACCTGCGGGAAATTTTATCCATGATCGAAAAAGGCCAATAATATGCAAACGCTGGTGTATCTCTTACAGGTGAGTTTAAGCTTGGCGGGTTTCGCGGGTTTATACGCTTTGTTACTGAAAAAAGAGACCTACTACCAGTGGAACCGCTGGTATTTCTGGGTTGCCGGAATAGCCTCGCTACTGGTTCCGGCCTGGAACGAGTGGTTTTCGCAGCGGGAAAGCATCCAGCAAGTAACCACATACGTACCGGATTTGAGTTTTCAGTATGCTGCTCAACAGGTAGCCGACTCGCCGTATCCGTCAGCGGAGTCCATGGTACTAGGGCTTTGGTTGATGGGCGTATTGGTCATGAGTGTTCGCCTGGTACGCCAGTTGAGGAGTGTGTATCAACTCTACCGAAATTCCCACATGCAGTATGTAGGGGAGCAGAAGGTGCAGGTACCGGCGTCCGAAACGGCTCCTTTCTCCTTTTTTCACTGGATCTTTATGAATCCAACCCTGTTTACTCCTCTGGAACTCAAGGAAGTACTCTTGCACGAACAGATACACGCCCGGCAAGGTCATTCCTGGGATGTACTGATGGGGGAGATCCTGCAAATCGTATTTTGGTTTAATCCCCTGATTTGGTGGTGGAATAAAACGGTCCGTCAGAATCTGGAATATCTGGCCGATTATACGGTACTGGCTAGCGGCCTGAACGCCCGGCATTATCAATACCATTTGTTACGGCAAAGCGGTCTGGCCGTGCCCGTACGTACGCACTTTAGCGTTTCTGAACTCAAAAACCGGATTCGTCAAATCAATACCCCTTCGTCGGCCCCCTGGAAGGGAATCAAGTTATTGCTTCTAGTGCCCTTGCTGGGCTTCTGGATTATGGCGTTTACGCCCCGGCGAGTCATGGAAAAAATCGTAATACTACCCGCCAGGCAACAGCAACCGGTAGCCACGGATACGATTCCTCCGGTTCTGCCCGCAAAAATAATCCTGACGAAGAAACAAACGCCTCGAACGAAATCTGCGAATTCGCCCAAAACAACTTCGACTACGCCAGCTACATACGCGTATTTCCTCGACGATCGTAAAACGACCCGTGAAGGAATAGACGGCTTAAATCCTGATGAGATTAAAGAAATGCAGATCGTAAAATCGGAAGCTGAGCCCACTCGGAAAGAACTTCGAATTTACACCAGAGAACCTGTTCCGGTACAAATGAAGGTCAACGCTACTGCTAAACCGCTATATCTGGTCAATGGGGAAGAGGTTGAAAATTTAGATGCAATCAAACCCGACCAGATCGAGAGTATTAACGTTCTAAAAGATGCGAAGTCGACGGAGCAGTACGGAGAAAAGGCAAAACATGGAGTCATACTTGTTACCTTGAAAGAGCAGTAGAAAAGGCCCCTGTACGGGGGCCTTTCTTCATTTTTAGTAATCACCTCCGGCACCTCCGCCACCAAAACTACCACCACCAAAGTCCCAGCCGCCACCACCACCGCCACTGCTGCCCCCCCAACTACCGGAGGAGCTTCCCCAACTCGACATCGTCGCGTAAGGCACGAACCAGGGCATACCACCCCCGGGACCGCCCGAATTTCGGCAACCGCGTCCCATCAAACGGGAAATAACAATGAAGCCTACGACGGCAATGACCAAAAAGATGATTACGCCGCTCATCGGAAGCTCCGTATCGTCACTGGCCTGATCGTTCTTGTATTCTCCACTGGCCCGGCGAATGATTTCGCTGGTCGCGTCATCCAGCCCTTTGAAGTATTGTTGCTGCTTAAACGCCGGAGCAATCCGATCGGAAATGATACGTTTGGCTACGGCATCCGGAATGGCTCCTTCCAGACCATCTCCGGAAGCAATGTATAGTTTACGCGTTTCCGTGGCCCACAGTAACACGAGACCATTGTCTTTGTCTTTCTGTCCAATACCCCATTTACGTCCGATCTGAAAGGCATAGTCGCCGGGTGGATAATCACCCGTCGTTTTCACGATCACAATCACAATCTGATTGGACGTGGAATCCATAAAACCTTTTAGCTTTCGCTCGAGCTGGTCTTTTTCGCCGCCCGCTAACATCCCTACGTAATCATTAACAAAACGGGCTGGAACCGGACGCTCGGGAATATCCTGGGCAAAAGCAACAACGAAACTCAGAATTGCAAAGACCAGCCAGAGTCCCTTCCGTAGCACTTGCAAAAATGGCATGTGGGTCATGACTGTAATAAATAAAAAATGGATCGTACTAAGGCCAAGCTGTAGCCAATCCCATAAATAAATAGATAGTTACTGGAATGAAATGTCATCGGGAAGCTCATTGCGATCCTCTGACTGGTAAGGGAAATACGCCTTTAACTGCTTCCCTGCCATTTCGATACCCGTTCGCAACCCCGCTACCAGATCATCCTGCCGGAAGTGTTGCCGCATGGCATCGCGGGTAGTATCCCAAAAATCAGCCGGTACCACCTTATTGATCCCATCATCCCCCCAGATGGCAAATTTCCGGGCTTCCAGAGCGATGAAAAATAGGACGGCATTTCGCTGGGCTGTTTTATGCATTTCCAGCTTGGCGAATACTTCCTTCGCTCGTGCAATGGGGTCCAGGGGTGAAGGTGATTTCTCTTCAATGTGTACCCGAATCTCACCGGAAGTTCGCGTTTCGGCCTGCTTGATAGCCGCAATGATTTCCTGTTGCTGAGCCTCGCTAAGCATATGTGATGGCTGATAAGCTTCGAGGACCAACGTACACGTACGCTGGCCCTCAAGCGAATTAGAATTGAACTTTTGGAGCTTTTTCCGTTCCTGGATCGGATTCGAAGTACGCTTTAGCAGGGAAACCAAACATACCGCTGAGCAGATTGGTCGGGAATGAGCGAACCTTCTGGTTATACTGCTTAACGGCGTCGTTGAAATCGTTACGGGACACTTTGATTCGGTTTTCCGTACCTTCGATCTGAGCCTGCAAATCCCGGAAACTATCACTCGCCCGCAGTTGGGGATAATTTTCAGCAACGGCCAGTAATCGGGACAGCGAACCATTCAGTTGCGACTGAGCCTCTTGAAAACGCTGAATATTTTCGGGTGTAAGCTGATCGGCGGTGAATTTAATGGATGTTGCATTGGCCCGGGCATTCACTACATCCGTAAGCGTCTTCTGTTCAAAGTTGGCTGCTCCCTTAACCGTGGCAACCAGGTTCGGGATCAGGTCGGCCCGCCGTTGGTAATCGGATTGCACCTTACCCCAAGCGGTGTTTACATTTTCGTCCTGTTGTACTAAACCGTTGTACGAGCAACCGCCCATCAGTACAACTAAAACAATGATAGCAATGGTAGCGATGATTCCGCGTGACATATTCTATGAAAGGTTTTAATTCGGGTTTTGGCTGACTATTTAAAATTGTTGGGCCAAAGCTAGTTTTTTCGGCCAGACTTGTATACGATTTTGGGATGAAATGAAAATAGCCGGATGGTCGATCCGGCTATTTAGTGATGAACGGAAAGCCCGCGAAGGCTATTTTTCCCACTGCTTATTGAGAATTTTGGATTTAATGATAAAAAGCGGTCGGCCTTTCGACTGAAAAAAGATCCGCAGTACGTATTCACCGATAATTCCGAGGCCGAACAAATTCAGTCCACCGAAGAAGATAATGGCAAATAGCGTCGCTGGAAAGCCTTGCGGAACGTCCATGCCTAGTACATATTTCTTGATGAGGTTGTAAATGAAATACATCATCGAGAAGGCAATAGCCGTACCTCCTAGTCGGGTGAGCAGTTTAATGGGAAACTCGCTGAAGTTGAAAATCCCGTTGTAAGCCAGTTTAAACAACAGAGCAAACGAATATTTCGATTCACCCGCTATTCGTTCGTCGCGTTCGTATTCTACGCCCGTCTGCTTGAAACCCACCCAGGTACGCATCCCCCGCAAATACCGGCTCTCTTCGGGCATCGCATTCATGACGTCTACAACCCGACGCGAAACCAGAGCGAAATCGCCGCTATCGAGCGGAATATCAATGTAAGAAATAGAACGTAGAATCCGGTAGAAGGAATGGTACGCCAGCCGTTTGATCCAGCCTTCTTTCCGTTTCCGCCGTACGGCGTATACCACGTCGTACCCTTCTTTATAAAGTTTGTAAAAGTCTTCGAGTAATTCAGGAGGATCCTGTAAATCACCATCAATCACCATGATGGCTTCCGTGCCCCGTGCTTCGTTCATACCGGCCGAAAGAGCCAGTTGGTGACCGTGATTACGAGCCAAAAACACACAATGATAACGCGGATCGGAAAGAGCCAGTGCCTGCATGAGCGTAGCCGTATTGTCGCGGCTGCCGTCGTCGATGAGTACCACCTCAATCGTAAGCGGGAGGCGGTCCATCAGACTATTTAAACGCTCCACCAGGTGAGGAAACGTCTCACTCTCGTTATACAGGGGGGCGACTATCGAAATTTGTGGATTATTCAATGGGAAAGTTGCTAAGAAGGTTGCCGCCAAAATTTACTGACAAAAATATACTCAAATTGATAACTTATTCAAGGTTGGATACCGTTTTAGCGTCGTACCGTCCTGATACAGAACCTGAAGCTCGTAAACTCCGGGTCGTAGCATGTCTTTCGGAAGCTCCGCCTGACCTCCTACGCCCTGCCGGAACGGATTGCGGCCCGTATTAGGTAATGGCTGGAACGGAATCAGGTACTGCTCGGAGCGTTCCGTCGATTTAACGTGCAGGAGCAACAAGCTGTTACGACCTCTGGGAACGGTAAGCTCCGGTTGGGTAAGCAGGTAATGCGTGGCAGTTTCCTGCGTCTGTAAAGATAAAACCTGGCTTTCGGCGGACTGAGCCAGCACTGGATCGAAAAAGTGAATCGGTGGGTTGTAAATTCCCTGTTCGAGTGGCGTCATGAAGTTACGCTGAATATACGGCTCCAGAAACGATCCACGCGTGGCTCCCAGACCGATGCCCGCATGGTATTGGTTGAAGGTAGCCGTCAGTAAGTTCTTCCGTCGGTCTTCGACAATCGGGAAGTACGCCAGATAAAGTCCCAGATAGATCAATACGCTGGCGGGGATGAGCCACTTCGGTGTCCGGGCGTAATCGCGTCGCATGCTCAGCCAGGCCATATACGCTACGCAAAGGAAAAGCGTAGGGTAAAGCTTGTAGTTACTGATGAGCATGACGTGGTAACCAAAATGCGGTCGTAAGACGGCAATGATGGTGTTGTTGGCCAGTAGAAACAGGGCCGTACCCAACAGGAAATCCTGCACGAAACGGTCCTGATCCGGTACGGATGATACGCCCGTTGTACGGAAGTAACCAAGTAATACCGGCCAGATGTTTTTCCGGAACCACAGGACCGCAATCGTCATTAATCCAACACCGGCCAGGGTCGGCAGGATGTAACGCCAGGGGGCGGAAGCATTCGGGAAAAAATCAAAAGCCGCTCCCAGGTAGGTGAAGAAGCCCAGCAGGGATAATTGCGGAGCTTCAAGAAATTTACTGAAACTCTTCCCGTTTGCCGTCGAGGGATAGTGGTAATAATAGCCAGCAATAGCCAGAGCCATAGCTAAACCCCAGATGAGGAGAAAAGAGTACCGTTTGCGTAAAACCAGAATAACACCGCCCGCAATCCAGACAAACATTCCATTGCTCATCGTGAACGTCGTGATGAAGGCCAGTACCAGGGCTCCGGCAGCCGAAGCGGGTGTTCCTTTCGCCAGCACAAAAAGCGTAGCAAAGGCAAAAAAGAGCAGCGGTTCATGTTGCAAGCCGGCGTTGGTCAGGAACGTCAACAGGTAATGTTGCGGCTGAAACATGAAGAGGGTAACCGGCAGGAAATACCACAGCGACAGCCGCATTTGCCGAAATGCCAGTAGGAACAATACCCAGATAAATACCTCAGTCAGGTTCGCCAGGGCCTGCATCCAGACGTATTGCAGCTCGCCCGTCAGGTAGTAGGTAGCCAGTACGAGTAGCTTGGCCGTAACCATCCGGTGCTCGTTATTGGGCAGGAAAAGCCAGTACGCTTTTTCGGACCAGGTTGAAGCGTTCTGAAATTCCAGGAAGAAGCCGGAAAGCGATTCGTAATCGTCAAACCAGGCTACGTTTAATACATAGGAGAAGAAAAAAACGATAAAAACAGCAAGCGGTAAGCCAACGATAAGCTGAGATAGGAACGAATTACTGGACGTCTTCATCGAAATTAATTGATTCGGAAACAATGAACTCCGGGCGTTTTTTTAATTCATCGAAAATACTGCCGATGTATTCACCCAGTACGCCGATGGTCAGCAGTTGGATGCCGCCGAAGAAAATGACCATGATAACCGTGGAAGCCCACCCCGGCACCAGACTTTGCGGACGCAACACGCTGCTGGCAAACACCCATACGGCCAAACCAAGCCCCACCAGAATACTAATAAATCCCAGTGAAAGAGCTACTGTCAGGGGTTTTTTGCTAAAATACAACAGGCCGGTCTGAGCGAATTTCAGCATCTTCGAAAGCGGATACTTCGTTGCTCCGGCAAACCGCTCCTCCCGGGAATACTCGATGGGTACCTGCTTGAAACCCATCCAGCTAATCAGGCCCCGGATGTATTTATTGCGTTCCTGAAGTTTTTTAAACTCCCGGATCACTTTGGCATCAATCAAGCGGAAATCGCCCGTATCCAAGGGTAGGGGAACTTCCGATAATGAATTAATAAGCCGGTAAAAGGTACGAGCCGACCAGAGTTTGAAAAAGCTTTCCCCCTTCCGCTCTTTCCGTACGGCATACACTACGTTAGCCTGTTCTTTCTGGTACAGGTCTACCATCGCCGGGAAAAGCTCTGGTGGATCCTGCAAATCGGCATCGATGATGATGGCAATAGTGCCCGAGCAGTACCGGATTCCCGCCGATACTGCCGGTTGGTGACCAAAATTTCGCGAAAACGAGAGTACCCGTACCCTGGGGTCCTGTACAGCTAACTGCTTTAACAGGGTTAAGGTTTTATCACGACTGCCGTCATTGATGAAAACCAGTTCGTAACGCCAGCCCTGGCTTTGTACTACCTGGGTGAGTCGCCGATAGGTTTCACCAATGACTTCTTCCTCATTAAAACAGGGGACAATAACCGAAAGATAAATCTCTTCAGGATTCAAGGTAATAAGGATTAAATGATGGATTCTACTACGTAAAGCAGAAGTATATAACCGTACATGCCTTCGAAACGGGTAGTAAGCCGGCCTATCTACTCATCAGTCAAAGAGCGAAAAGGTTACTCTTTGGTTTGTAAAATCAATGCTTTTTTACCGAAAAACTGCGATTCACACTTATTCCAAAGGTGGGTTGTATTTTCCTTGATGTCTTCCGTAAACAAAGATGCTGGGACATGCTGAAGCGGTGCAATGGTCACGGTATCCTGCTTCGACTGCCGGATGTACGCATAACGCTCTGTTAATTCCCGATCGTACTGAGCGGCCGTTCCTGTGGTTAAGTCGCGGGTCATCATCCGGAAGTTCTTGTTGAACGCGTACGCCACGGGTACGGCCAGCAAGGCCAGCACCAGCAAGGCCTTCAGAATGGCGGGTTGGGCTACTTCAAGGCTTTTCGTTTCCCGAAGCCAGAGTACGCTTACCGTCAGGTTATAAAACAGACCCGTCAGGTAGAAATAATAGACCGTATTAGTGATGCGTACCGGCACTTCATCCATACCAACCCCGTAAAAATACGGGAAGAAGAGGAGAGGCGTCAGTCCCGCCCAGACCAGCCAACCCGCCCAGGGACGAATCCGCAGGTACGAACGGAACGCCCGATCTTCCCGGTGAGCCAGCCATACCAGCCAGAATACCACAAAAATTAAAATCAGTGGCATCCAGTGCAGGGCCAGTTCAGCCGTCGTACGGAACGACATGGGAAGCGAGAAGACCAGATTACCACCCAGTGGATTCGCGTGCTGACGCACTTTCGAACCCGGCGATTGCAGAATGAAGTAGCTACTGACCAGCGTGACCCCTAGCAAAAACACTAAACGCAGGTCGAGCTTACGGTTGAAAAGCAGTTGGTACAACAGAAAACTGCCCAGCAGACCGCCCAGTAAAATGACGAACATTTCACAAAGCCCTACAATACCCACAATGAATACGGCTGCCAGTACTAACCAGGCATTGGCTGCTGTAGAAGAACGACTTTCGTACACTTTACTTAGAATGACCAGCAGGAAAGTCGTCAGGATCTGGGGCAAAATGTAGGTATACGAAACCGTAGCCCAGTAAAAACCTTCAGCCAGACTCGCCATTTGCAGGACATAGGCAATGACCAGAGCCGCCGTAATCATGAATTTATGAGCGGACGAAACCTTGAATAAAACGCCGACCAAAGCATACAGCGACCAGAAGGTCGTTAGCAGATAGACAATCGGCAGTACTTTGAAATACCAGAAACCATTGGCAAACAAAGGCGTCACGTGGAAGAGGACATTCGCCAGGTAGCGTCCGCTCCACTGTTCGTAATAGAACTGCGTAGACCACCAGATGCCGTAATCACGGGCCATGTAAGCAAAACAGAAATCGTCGGCAGCACTGGGGTGATTATAAAAACTCAGGGCAATGATGGGAACTACCGTAATGAGCAGGAGGAATACCCAGGCTGGTAGAATCCAGTACCTTTTCGAAAGAAAGTCAGACATAAAGCGTGGAAGGCATTAATAACGAAAGCGATTTTTAAGGTTGTTGATGGGTTTTCAATGATGTACCAGGATAACGTAGCTACTAGAATAGTTAACAAGGTATACGCAGCAAAGTTGAACAGATAGCTTTCTTCCAAGGCTGGGATCTCCCGGTAAATACGGTGCATCAGGCGATACACGGGGTGGGTAGGCGGCGTATGGTAGTGGTTATACACAAAGTTGTGATACAAATAAATACCGTAGCTGATACGACCCAGGTAGATGCTGACCGGGTTTTCCAGTATCCACTTCATCACCCCATCGTAGCCTAAGATGGCTTTCCCAATCAGGAAAAAAGCAAAGATGGAACCCGCTAGTCGCTCGAATACACTGTTGAGGGATTGATGCGGATCGGCAGAAATATGGTACCAGTACAAACTGCCCCCCAGAATAATCAATCCCAACCAGACCAAGGCCGTATGACGGAAAATTCGCTGAAAATGGCTCAGTTGGAAAATGTAGAGATAGGCGAGAAAACCACCCAGTCCGAACGAATCCAGGCTGGTAGGCATCAGTACGTAGGAAACAAACCAGGGTTCGCCTTTCAAAAAATAGTACAACCGCAGGGAAACACTGCCAACGATAAACGCAACGAGTATTTTAGGCAAATGCCGGGTCGGAACGAAGAAGACCAGGAACGGGAAGAAGATGTAAAACTGTTCTTCCACGGCCAGCGACCACAAGTGGTCCATCGACCCCAGCCAGGTTTCATAATGGGCAATGTAAATATTGGTAGCATACAACGCCAGCCAGAGGAATTTTTCGCGGGCAGGCGGTACGTTAAACAGAACCAGTAGGAAAATAACGAGGTAATAAATCGGAAAAATCCGGATGGTACGGCGAATGAAGAATTTCTTCAGATACGTGCTTAGACCATTTTCACGGGGCTGGTACTGATGCTTGCTCTCAATCAGAATACGGGTAATGAGAAAGCCACTCAGTACAAAAAAGATCGTAACCCCAATGGGACCAATGGGAAGGGTATTGAACCCGGCCAGCAGGTGATCGTATAAAACCAGAAAGACAGCGATAAAGCGGATTCCGTCCAGTTGCTTGAAGTAGGATTCCTGTTTTATTGCGGTTCTCGGTACATCTATCGGGGTTGCTGACATGGAAACGATGAATTTATATCGCAGTATGCTATGGTCGGTTGAACAGAATCAGGTAAAACGAGCAAACACCGACTAACCTTTGAAATAAACCAAAGGAGCCTAGTTAACTCTAATGACTTACGAACGGAAAGTAAAGGCTGTGGGTGAGCTATAAATCAGTCCTTTGAAGCCGTGAATACTACTGATTCCATTCAAAATCAGGGGCTAATTTCTTAAAGTTCTTTCAAATAGCCTTGAATTATTTTTTGGTGAAACCGTTCATCCACTCATTCAGATGGTTCTGAGAGCGGCTCAAAGCCTCTGACAATGAGTTAGTTTTATTGGAATTAATCCACGAAATTTGCTGTACGATCTACGCTGCCTTAAAGTATTTTAACGCTCCAGATGAATGAGTAAGGTCGTTTTGACGTTACTAAATTAATTCCCTCGAATTTTTTGATTGGCTTCGGCTAACCTAACCATACCCTGATTTCCACCTGATTTGGTTTATGGAAGCACTTTCTGTTTTTACGGGTACCTCTACACCGCTTTTGATGAATGGGTCGAAAGAGCGAATCGTCGTGATTCCGACTTACAATGAAATTGAAAATATTGAAACGGTTCTTCGCAAGGTTATGAGCCTGGAGCCGACTTTCGATGTTCTGATCGTGGACGATGGTTCCCCCGATGGTACGGCTCTTAAAGTGAAACAATTGCAGGATGAATTCGGTGATAATCGCATTCACCTGCTCGAACGCAAGGGTAAGCTGGGCCTGGGCACGGCCTATCTGACGGCTTTTAAATATGCCCTCAAAAAAGGCTATCAGTACATTTTCGAAATGGATGCGGACTTTTCCCACAATCCCGACGATCTGGTACGACTATGGCGGGCCTGTGCCGAAGAAGGCAACGATCTGGCCATCGGTTCGCGGTACATTCAGGGCGTAAATGTGGTGAACTGGCCGATGGGTCGGGTACTGATGTCGTATTTTGCCGGTGTCTACGTGCGTTTCATTACGGGAATGCCCGTGATGGATGCGACTGCGGGTTTTAAGTGCTACCGTCGCCGGGTGCTCGAAGCGATTGATCTGGATTCCATTCGTTTTGTCGGGTACGCCTTCCAGATTGAAATGAAATTTACTTCCTGGAAGTATGGATTCAAACTCAAGGAAGTACCGATCATTTTTACCGATCGCACGAAAGGCGTTTCCAAAATGTCCACGAAGATTTTTAAGGAAGCTTTCCTGGGCGTCATTCAGTTGAAAGTAGACAGCTTCTTTAAACGTTACATCCGCGAATCCGTAGAGACGTTTGAAGCAATTAAGCTGGAACCCCAGCGGAGCTAAACCCGTCCGTACGTTATAAAAGGAAAGCCCGTCAATCACTTGACGGGCTTTCCTTTTATAACAGTAAATCTGGTCAGTAACCGGATGAGTTAATCAAGAATTTTCCACTTACCCAGACCCCATTTCGACAGGCGATACAAAAGGGATGTTCGCAGTACGCCTAGTCCGTACTTGGAACTGCGAAGGAAGTTGATGGAAGAAGCTTCGTCAAAATACTTGGTCGGGCAGGTTACTTCCGCAATTTCAAAGCCTTTCCAGAAAATCTGGGCAATCATTTCGTTATCAAATACAAAGTCGTCATCGCACTTGTCGAAGGGGACTTTTTCCAGTACTTCCCGCGAGAAGGCCCGGTAGCCCGTGTGGTATTCGGATAATTTCTCGTTGAGTAACACATTCTGTACAAACGTCAGAAAGCGATTGGCAATGTACTTGTACATGGGCATTCCGCCTTTCAAGGCTCCCTTGCCCAGAATACGTGAGCCAAATACGACCGGATACAAATCATTTCCGATGATGGAAATCATGGCCGTCAGCAGCAGAGGCGTATACTGATAATCCGGGTGCAGCATAATCACAATGTCACCGCCCAGTTCCAGAGCCTTTTTATAACAGGTTTTCTGATTCCCTCCGTATCCTTTGTTTACGTCGTGGCGGATGACATGCTGAATGCCCAGGGCTCGAGCGACTTCCACGGTATTATCCGGACTATGATCGTCAACGAGTACCACTTCATCAACCAAATCAAAGGGAATTTCCCGGTACGTGCGTTCTACCGTAAGAGCGGCCCGGTACGCGGGCATAACCACAACGACTTTTTTATTATTGTACATAGATTGTAATGATCCATACCTCGCCCTGGTCAGTCAAACTTGGCACGGGTAAACAAGAGGAGTTTGCAGGGGAATTGAAATAAACCCCAAATTTACGTCTACCCGTTGGTATTATTGGTATAAGCAACCAATTCCTACAAAGAAACCCAGGGTTCATCTATACAAAAGGATCAGATAGTAGCCTGAAATGAGTAGCGGTTAGCCTGGCGAAAAAAGGTTATGAAAACAGGTTGACGCGTTTTTAACGTAGATTGTCAGAGATTCGCTCCCTCACAGGCGGCGTCCTTACTATGAAGAAGTTTGATAAATCAAGCATTCGGGTATTTCAGCGAAGACTGGCCAATCTGAGTCCCCGGAACCGATCGCTTTTGCTCCTAAACTTACCGCAGGAACAGTTTCTGGATGTGCATGACCTGGACTTTCTGTCCGGCACCTCTTCGTTTGAGGTCATTACGGCCTGCATTGCGGGTAAAAGCAACGTATTACTCTGCGATGTACTTGATGCCCGGTACGAAAAGGTCAATGAAGTTTCCAAACGCCTCCGACGCATGGCCCGTACCGCCGCATTTATCGAGGCTGAACGGGGTACTGAAGATTTGTATCTAGGCTGGCCGCTGGTGCAAGGAAAGTTTTCGGATGGCACGGTAGTACGGGCTCCCTTACTGTTCTGGCCCGTCAATCTACGGATGACCCCGCAAAATCGCTGGGTGCTTGATCGCCGGGATGAACCGCTTTCGCTGAATCGATCGCTAGTCATGGCCTACGCTCATTTTAACGGGCTACGGCTGTCGGAAGAATTGTATGAAAAAGATTTCGAAGACTTTCCCAAAGATTCCCTGGCCTTTCGGACGGCTTTGTACGAATGGCTGAAAGAAACGGCCCTAAACCTCAATTATAATTCCGACCTGTTTGAAAATCAGCTTCAGTTTTTTCCAAAACTTTTAAAGAGCGACCTCGAACGTACCGAACGCAATGGCGAGCTTCAGCTATTGCCGCATGCGGTACTGGGGATTTTTCCGCAGGCCGGTTCGTATCTGGTTCGGGATTACGAAGCCCTGCTGGTGGACGAAACGGAAGAGTATTCTCCTGTGGAATCAGCCCCTACGCAATACCAGAAATTACGGGAAGCGGATATGCTGACCCCATTTTTGCTGGATGCTTCGCAGGAGGCAGCTTTCCGGCGAATTAAAAAGGGCGAATCCTTGGTGATTCAGGGACCGCCAGGAACGGGAAAATCCCAGTTAATCTGTAATCTCATTGCCGACTTCACGGCTCAGGGAAAACGGGTGTTGGTTGTGAGTCAGAAACGGGCGGCGTTGGATACCGTTTACGAGCGGCTTTCGCTGGCGGGCTGGCAACCTTTTGTGGCAAATCTGCACGATTTTCAGCACGATCGGAAAAGCCTGTACGATCAGATTGCCGGACAAATTGATCGAATTGACGAGTACCGACGCCTGAATACCAGTCTGGATGCGATCTTACTCGAACGGGAGTTTACACAAAATGCCCACCAGATTGACCGTATTCAGCAGGAGTTAGAGGATTTCAAAACCGCCCTGTTTGATACCCGTGTTTGTGGGCTTTCCCCGAAAGAATTATATCTGACTTCCCAGCCGCAGGAAGATCATTTTGAACTGGGCGAATCGTACCAATCCTTTCACTTTGATACCTACGCCGAAACGCTACGGCGGTTCAAACGCTACGAGTCGTATGCGACCCGTTTAGGAACCGATCATCCCTGGGCGGACCGGGTGAGTTTTAGTGGGCTGAGTTTTCAGGCAGTACCGCAGATACGAACCCTGATGCAGCAAGTGCCGAATCAGGTAGAAGAATTGAGCCGACAGTGGGAACAACTGATGGGGCGAAAACTTTCCTGGACGGAGATGCGTACCCTTCCGGTTGAAGCTTTACAGACCTTTCAGCGTCAACTTACTCCAGGATTAGAACCCTGGCTACAGAAAGTACACCGGCAGCAAATTCCCGATTGGGAAAGCTGGCCCGAACGACGGGCCCTCGAACGAATTGAACAAGCCGGCTTGCTTCACACGACGCGGAGAAGTTCAGAACTGACCGAACTCCGTGTCCGCCTGGAAACGGCTCTGCAAGCCCGTACTTCTATGGTCAAGTGGTTATTTTTCAAGGAAAAAGAGATCATTCGGGCCGATGCCGAACAACAAGGGCTATCGCTGGAATTGGCTGATTTGCAAGAATTGAAAACCCGACTGGATCGCCGGATCGAAGCCGAGCAATACATGCGAAGATGGACGGAGCAAGCGGAGGTGACGGTAGTTGTGGAAGATTGGTCGGTTTCCAGGGAACACTGGGAACGCGTATCAATGCAACTCAAGCAAGCCAGTGAATTATATCAACAGATACAACGGGGGCCTTCGTTACTAAAAGAGCTACATTTTGAAGGCTTACGGTCCTTTCGTAATCAACTGGAAACGGCTTTGCAACTAGCGGACCAGTTCCAGAAGGCGTATCAGTCCTGGCGAGTGTACCTGACCGACAGTCAAATCGAACAGCTGATCCAACAGCCCGATATTGCCGTTCCCGTTTTAACGACGAGCCTTACGGACGATTTTGAATGGCTGCACGAGTGGGATACGCTTAAAAATCACCTTAGTACCGCCGAACGGGAGATACTTCAGCGGTATGAGGGGCAAACGCTCGTAGCCGCTTTCGATAATTCATTACGACTAGCCTGGCTCGATCACCTGGAAGTACAGCATCCCATTTTACGAAGCGTATCGGGGCTGGGCATGAGCCAACGGGAAGAGGAATTACGGGCAGCCGTCATTCGGAAACAGGAGCTGGCCGGGGAGATTGGCCGAATGCGATTGCGTGAACAAACCTACCAGTCGCTCGAAACCAATCGGCTGGGAAATACGATTACGTATCGTGACTTACGTCACCAGGTAACCAAGAAGCGGCTGATTTGGCCCGTGCGACAGGTACTGGCTACGTTTGCGGAAGAGATTTTTTCGTTGGTACCTTGCTGGCTGGCCTCGCCCGAAACGGTATCGGCCGTTTTTCCGTTTCGTCGGGGGGCAGAACCCTTATTTGATCTGGTCATTTTTGATGAAGCTTCCCAGTGCTTTGCTGAGCAGGGCTTACCAGCCATGTTTCGGGGTAAGCAGGTTGTGATTGCGGGCGATAGTCAGCAACTTCAACCCTCGGATTTATACCGTGTTCGGTTTGAAGAAGAAACGGAAGACGTACCTGAACTGGAAGTCAGTAGTTTGCTGGAACTGATGGCCCGTGACTTGCCGCAAGTGATCCTGCAGGGGCATTATCGCAGCCGATCGCTGGATTTGATCGATTTTTCCAACCAGCATTTTTACCAGAATCGCCTGAAGTTACTGCCGGACTTTCAGGAAATGAACCGCCGCGAAGGAGCTATCCGATATTGGAAAGTAGAAGGCGAATGGAAAAATCAGAATAACCTCGTTGAGGCCGAAGCCATCCGCTCGCTGGTGGAAGACTTGGTACGGCAGGAACCCGAGCGGTCCATCGGGGTGGTGACGTTCAATGCTCCCCAACAACGCCTGCTGGAAGATACGCTTGAGGGCCTTTCCCCCAAGCCTGATTCATTATTCATTAAAAACCTGGAAAATGTACAGGGAGACGAACGGGATATTATCATTTTCTCCATCGGCTATGCTCCTGATGAGCGGGGTAGGGTAGCTCTGCAATTTGGTGCACTCAATCAGGCGGGGGGCGAAAACCGGCTGAATGTAGCCATCACGCGGGCTCGCGAACGCATTTATGTGGTGACGAGCCTCTGGCCGGAACAGCTACACGTGGAAGAGACCGTAAATGCCGGACCTAAACTGCTGAAACAATACCTGAACTTTGCCCGCCAGGTGTCACAGGGTGCGTATAAACCGAAACCGCTCATCAGGGCAGAGCTACAGTCCAATCAATTACTGAAAGATCAACTGCAAAGACAGCAGCCCCAGTGGAAGAACGAATTGCCCTTTGCCGATCTGGTCGAGAAAGAGCAGGAATACTATAAACGGCTGATTTTGACCGACGATGATGTATATTATCAAAGTTTGAGTGCGAAGGAAGCTCACGCGTACTTCCCCCTGAGTCTGGAACGGAAAGGGTGGCGGTATCAACGCATCTGGAGCCGGGAGTGGTGGAAAAGGCAGGGTTAGGGCACAAAAAAACCGTCTTCTTTGAAGACGGTTTTTTTGTGAGCCCAGGAGACTAGGATAAATCCGTATTCTGAGCCATGCCTTCGGCATTAACGCCGTACTTTACTTCAATGCCGTGGTACAGCTCCTGTTCCGAATAATCTTTCCGCAACGGATGACCTTCCCAATCTTCGGGTAATAAAATCCGGCGTAAGTCCGCGTGACCGTGGAAGTATACGCCCATCAAATCATAAGCTTCACGTTCGTGCCAGTCCGCCGTTCGCCAGATTCGGCTCACGCTGGGTACTTCGGGCAGCGTTTCATCCTGCGTCTGACGGGATACTTTTACTTTCAGGCACAGCGAATGTTCGTAAGGAATCGAAAACAAATTGTAGGCTACTTCCAGCGTATCCGCTGAGGGGCCGTTATCAAGAGCAGTCAGGCAGGAAAGTGAATCGAAATACGTTCGTTCATCATTCCGCAGGAAATCACAAATGGGTACGAGAAACTCTTTAGCGATCGTCAAATTCGGCATTAATCCCAACTCTTCTTCGGCTACCAGAGCTTCCATACCGAATTCCTGAGTCAACAGGGATTTAAGTTCGGAGAAAGTCATGCGAATGTTGGTTGTTCAAATTTTTCAAGCAAACTCAAAGCAGCTGTAGGTTCCTGGACACTTTCATGCCGGATTTTATCCTGCAGCTTCATAATGGCCCCAATTAATGCTTCGGGGCGGGGTGGGCAACCCGGTACGTACACATCCACCGGAATAATCCGATCTACCCCTTTCACGACGTGATACCCATGTTCCCAGTACGGGCCGCCACAGTTGGAGCAGCTTCCCATGGAGATCACATAACGAGGTTCAGCCATTTGTTCGTATAAGCGGCGAATCCGGTCGGCCATTTTAAACGTAACGGTTCCGGCTACAATCATCACATCCGACTGGCGGGGGGAAGGCCGGGGAAAGATACCAAAACGCTCCAGATCATAGCTGGAAGCGAAGGTCTGCATCATCTCAATGGCACAGCAGGCCAGTCCGAAGCCCATGGGCCAGAGGGAGTTCAGACGAGCCCAGTTGAGCAGATCCTCAGCGGTGGTCAGTACCACGCCGCCCTCTCCGGTTTTGAACCGACTATCGAGAAAACTTTTCATTGATATTTCTTATTTACTTTTCCATACAGGTCCGTCGGAACCTTGGAAGGTATGTGCGTAACCTTAGCTTGGGGGCGTACCCAGTCGAGGTGTCCTTTTCGCCAGGCATACGCTAAGCCTAACGCCAGAATGCCGATGAAGAGGAACATCTCCAGTAAAGCAAACATTCCCCAGCGGCCATTCGTTTCCTGGATCAAGGATTCTTGTCCAAAAACCGTAGCCCAGGGAAATAGAAAGACGAGTTCTACGTCGAAAAGTAAAAAGATCAGGGCAATACTGTAGAAACGAATGTTAAACTGCACATTGGCATTCCCTACGGGTTCCTCACCGGATTCGTACGTGCTGAGCTTTTCTTCGTTAGGCCGGGCCGGACGAATAAAACGGGCAATGGCCAGCATTACGGCCAGAAACAGAATGCCCGCAATGAGGAAAAGCAGTATGGAGCCAAAATCAGAAATCATTTGCGTTTGAGTATCTTTTTGAGACGGAGGTTGCGAGCCGTATCCGCTTTTGAGCTATCGGGTTGGGCTGGAGCAGACTGAGCACGGGCCTCCTTTTTACTCCGTTCGTCAATAGCCGTCAGACTATCCACGACGCCCTGATAAATTTCCTTGAATCGATTGGGTTGAGCAATGTAGTAACGGTAACTGGCCCGGTACGAACCGGTATCGGCTCCGTACTTTTTCAGAATGTCTTTTTCCAGTACCTGAAAAGCCACCAGCGAAGAATCCTGGGAACCTAACCGAAGCCGGGTGATGCGTTGTTCGGCCAGATGAATGTCTTTCAGAATCTGCACCATTTGCTGTTCCGGTACGAGGTGTTCCGGAGGGGAAGGAGCATTGGAACAGGCCGTAAGCCAGGCCAATAATGGGAGCAAAAGACGCGTTTTCATGTTTTATTTTAGCAAAGTTAGGTAGTTTTGGCAGAAGGCAGCTACAAAACCTGCGTAAACAACTGCCTTTAAGAAGGCTGCCTTAAACGGACCGTCGTATGAATGATCTGCTTTCAAAACTTCGTAATTACGAAATTCGGATACGGAAAGCCGTTGATTCTCAGATGCACGGCAATTTTAAATCCGTATTTAAAGGTTCTGGACTGGAGTTCACAGACCTGCGGCAATACCAGTATGGTGACGACATTCGTCTTATTGACTGGAACGCATCTTCGAAGGGTCATGGTCTGTTTTTAAAGATATTTAAGGAAGAAAAAGAGCAGACGGTGTTTTTTATGGTGGACGTAAGTGCCTCCCAGGACATTGGTCGGGAGGATCGTTCGAAGCTGGATGCCACCAAGGAAATCTGTGGTGTACTGGCTCTGTCGGCCATGCACGAAGCCAGCCACGTGGGCTTGTACTGCTTTTCGGATCAGAAGGAAAAATACATTCGTCCGGCGAATAGTCTCAAACACGGGTACCAAATGATTCTGGAGCTGTTTCGACTCAAACCCGAATCGCTTAAAACCAACTTATCCGAAGCCATTTTATTTGCCCTGAATATCCTGCGGCGGAAAAGCGTAGTCATTCTTATCTCCGATTTCATTGATACAGGCTACGAACAAAACCTGAAAGCTCTTGCCAAAAAGCACGACCTGGTAGTGGTACACCTGTATGATGAACGGGAGGTAAATATGCCCTCGCTGGGTATTATTCCAGTCTATGATAAAGAAACCCGCCGTACCTTGTGGATCAATACGTCGTCGTCGCAGTATCGCAAAACCACCCGTCGGGTATTTGAAGAGAATCAGCAGCGACTGGAGACGCTTTGTAAGCAGTACAATGCCAATTATTTATCCGTCGATACGCAGGAAGATTACGTACCCAAACTCATTAAACTGTTCCGGGTAAAATAAGTAACGAAAGAAAATTCAGTGGATCGGCGGTAAGATTTCAGCCGTCTGTCAAACGCTTAATATTAGGAATACGTGAGAAGCTGGGTTGGTACCATTGTTCTGATTCTTACCTTTTTTTCATTTCAATCGGCTCTGGCTCAGCCGGAAGGAAAGTTTTTGTCTCCGAAATTTAAAGTAGGTAGTCCGGTTCAGTATGCTCTTAGTTATCGTCACAATCCGGGCGACGAAGTGTTCTTTCCGGATTCCACCCATGATTTTACGCCGTTCCGCTTTCTGAAACGGGAGTATTTCCCCACGCGTACCAACGCTGCTGGCAGTGTCGACAGTGTGGTCTATACGCTAGTGTCTTTTGAAATCGATTCCGTGCAACCCCTGAAGCTACCGGTGTACCTGCTGCGTAAACAGGATTGTACGGCGGTCTATGCTCCGATGCAAACGATTCGACTCCAGCGGTTGGTAGACCCGCGTGCAAAATCCGTGCTACTGAAATCAAGTACGAATCTGGTTGTATTGGATACACAGATAAATTACCCACTATTCTTTATTATCCTGCTCATGGCAGCGGTGCTGGGTGGATTGATCTACTGGTTGTTTGGAGCCGCGATTCAGCGTCGCTGGCGACAGTTTCAGCTCTGGCGAAGGCATCTGGAATTTCGGGGCTCTTTTCAACGCTATCTGCGGGGAGCGGCCGATCCTAAGCAAGGCGTGATGAACGTAGAAAGGGCCGTATTCCTCTGGAAACGTTATCTGGAACGCTTGGAAAGCAAACCCTTCACGACCTTCACCACGAAAGAGGCCGTTAGTCAATTCCCGCAGAACCCGCAACTCGAACAAGCCCTTCGTGAGACCGACGCCGTTGTATATGGTGGGGTAGCTTCGCCCCAAACGCAGGAATCCCTACGTATTCTGCGGGATTTGGCTGGACGAACGTATCTTCGGCATCGGCAAATTATTCTAGCTAAAAATTCCTGATTAAAAAAAGGCAACCGGATTGCCTGTCTGAGCTTAATTATGGGTGAGTGGTTTTCGTTAAAGTGGTTTGGAATCGGTACCCTGGGAGGCTTTCACTGGGCTCAGCCGTATTACCTGTACGGAATCGCGGCGGTACCCTTTCTCTTCTTTCTACGGCGAATTTTCTACGGAAAATCCCGCCAGCGACTCAACGTAGCTTTTCTGGCTAAGCAAGTCAAAACCAGTTGGGTACAATACCTACGCTACCTTCCCGCCGTTCTGAGTGCTCTAGGGATTATGTTAGTATTAGTGGCCTTAGCCCGTCCACAATTGATTAAGGAAACAGAAGAACGTTTCTCTGAGGGAATTGAAATTGTATTAGCCTTGGATGTATCGGATTCCATGCTGATGAAAGATTTAGCTCCAAATCGTCTTGAATCAGCTAAAAAAGTGGCTACGGAGTTTGTAGACGGTCGTTTTCAGGATAAAATTGGACTTGTCGTCTTCGCAGGGCAGGCTTTTTTTCTATGTCCACTTACTACTGATTATACGTTACTCAAGCAGCAGATTGTTTCCATTAAACCCGACATCATTGCAACGGCAGGTACGGCGATTGGTTCGGCTCTGGCGAATTGTATCAACTTGATGCGGGACAGTGAAGCCAAAAGCAAAGTAGCCATTTTGCTAAGCGATGGTGATAATACCGCTGGTAACCTAGATCCCATTACGGCAGCTCAGTTAGCGAATGCGTACGGGATTCGGGTGTATACCATTGCGATTGGGAAAGAAGATGCCGTTGTCACCCAGGATTCAACGGACATGTCCCTGGAAACGCTTGACACGGAGGTACTGAAAGATATCGCCCAGCGGAGCAAAGGACAGTTTTTTCAGGTACAAGACACACGAGCACTGAAAAGCGTGTTTGACCGGATCAATCGTCTGGAGAAAACAAATGTCAAAGTATCTTATTATCAGGATATTAAAGATTTTTATCATATCTACCTGAAATGGGCAATTTGCTGTCTATTGGGAGCATTAGCCTTGAAATGTACCTTTATTGGTAATATTTTAGAAGATTGAGAAAGACAGGTAGTTTTACGAACTATTTTTTCGAAAAATTTTCTAAGCAGATAGCCGCTGACAGTCAATTTATTATAAATAAATTAAATAGTTTTAGTAAAAATTTGCACTCTATTTGTAAAGTTTATGATAATATTGTTGGCTATTTTAAATGTTCCTACACCATTTGAACGGAAGGGAGCATTCAAATTATAGAATAATGCTGAAACAATTCTATCATTTGCAAAGTATAGAAGCGGGGTTAGATGAAGTGGGTAGAGGGTGTCTGGCGGGGCCGGTAGTGGCTGCTGCGGTGATCCTTCCGAAAGACTATATGAATCCTTTGCTCAATGATTCGAAACAGCTTAGCCGTCTGGAACGACAGAAATTGCGAGTAGAGATTGAACGAGAAGCCTTAAGCTGGAAAATCGCCGAAGCCAGCACGGAAGAAATTGACCGGATCAATATTGCAAAAGCAAGTTTTTTAGCCATGCATCGAGCGGTGGAGCAACTAACCGTTCAGCCAGAACATCTGTTGGTCGATGGCAATCGGTTTGTTCCTTATCCAATGATTCCGCATACGTGTATTGTGAAAGGGGATAGCCTGTTTGCTTCCATCGCCGCTGCCTCAATTTTGGCAAAAACGTACCGGGATGAACTCATGGAACAGTTGGCTCTGGATTATCCCATGTATGGATGGGAGCAGAACGTGGGCTACCCAACCCCTAAACATTGCAAAGCTTTACTAGAGTACGGAACGACGCCTTGGCACCGAAAGACCTTCGGACCAGTAAAAAATGTGTTAAAATCGGATGAATTAACGTCTCAGAAAAGTACTGATTTGGTCGATTTATCTACGGGATATTCTTAAATTAATACAATTTTTTAGAATTCTTACAAAAATTTTCACAAAACCTTAACGTCGGGAATGGGAAAAAATACAGTAGATTTGCTGAATCGTTTACTCGGTTTCGAGGGACAAAAACAAAATTTTCTTTCGTAGTTGCTTAGGACGTCAAATTTTATTTTTCTTTACACCAACAAACCAAAGTTTCACTAAACCCTAAAATTACCAAACTAATGAGTAACACTACCAAGACCCCTACTCCCGCTGCCAAGCCTGCTGCTGCTCCGAAGAAGAAGTCGGGGGGCATTCCGTCTGGTCTTATTATTCTGATTTTGTTTATCGTTGCTGAGCTGTTCTATCACTTTTACTTAGGTGACGGTAGTCACTTCGAAGGAGGAGATCACAACAACGAACCGCTGCCAGGCGATTTCTTTGGTATCGTTTACAAGGGAGGTTTTATTGTACCCATTCTGTTTACCTGTTTCCTGACGTCTTTGACGTTCACTATCGAGCGTCTGTTTACGCTGGGTAAAGCAAAAGGAACGAGCAGCATCGACGAATTCGTTCGTAAAGTACAAGTTCTGTTGAACCAAAACGATATCAACGGAGCCCTGAAAGAGTGCGACAAACAAAAAGGTTCTATCGGTAACGTAGTAAACGCTGCTCTGAAAAGATATCAGCAACTGACGACTGATACGCAATTGGACAAAGAACAAAAACTGGTTGCCCTGAGCAAAGAAATCGAAGAAGCTACGAGCTTGGAAATGCCTTCGCTGGAGAAAAACCTGACGATCATCGCTACGCTGGCATCTGTGGCTACGCTGATCGGTCTGCTCGGAACGGTATTAGGTATGCTTCGTTCATTCGCTGCCATGGGTCAGTCAGGTTCTGCGGATTCAGCTGCTCTGGCTGCTGGTATCTCTGAAGCTCTGGTAAATACGGCTTTGGGTATCGGTACTTCAGCTATCTGCTTGATCGCTTATAACTACTTCACCAGCATCATCGACGGTATCACGTACAACATCGATGAAATTGGTTTGAGCATCACGAACAACTTTGCTGCTCATTACTAGGCGTTCCTAAAGAGGCTCAGCAATGAGCTTCTTTAAAAGATTGTCGGAATTATTAAGTTTTTAGTTTGAAAACGAATAATTTTGATCAACGAAACGTTTAGTTATAAAATCAAAACAGGTAGCGATGGCAAAGGTTAAAGTAAAACGTCATGGAGTATCGATGGACATGACGGCCATGTGCGACGTAGCTTTCTTGCTGTTAACATTCTTTATCTTAACGGCAAAGATGCGTCCTCAGGAGGCTGTGCAGGTCACTACTCCAAATTCTGTAGCCCAGGAACCCCTTGCCGCGACTGATGTCATCACGGTATTGGTTTCTTCGGATGGCAAAATCTTCATGGGGGTGGATAACCACCAGGTACGTTTAGGAATGCTGGAGCAGATGTCCAAGCGTTACAATGTGGCCTTCACGGATCCCGAAAAAGAAGCTTTCCGCTTGTCTGAAAACTTCGGGGCTCCGATGGCCAACATGAAACAGATCCTGGACATGGACCCTGCAGAGCGTAACAAGCCCGGCGTACAGCCTGGTATTCCTAGTGATTCCGTTCGTAACGAACTTTTCTACTGGGTAGCAACGGCTCGTCAGTACTTTGGTAGCCAGGGAGCTAAATACAAGGTATTAATTAAAGCGGATCAGAATGCTCCTTATAAAACGGTGAAGCAAGTAATTGCTACCATGCAGGAGCAGGACGTGAACAACTTTAATTTGATTACAGGTCAGGAGACGAAACCCACTTCCATGTAGAACTTGAAAGTTCACTTTCAAATTCTTTAAACTAACAACGCAATGGCAGAGATAGCACAAGGTGGTGGGAATGACAAAGGTGGTAAAGTCCGCAGTAAAAAGGTGTCTACCCGTGTAGATATGACCCCCATGGTAGACTTGGGCTTTTTATTGATTACTTTCTTCCTGCTGACTACTACGCTTCAAAAACCGGTTACCATGTTCTTGGGTATGCCGGCTAAGGACAAAGAGAAAGAAAAACAAGAGACATCTCCTATTAAAGAGTCTGAGGCAATCACTGTATTGCTGGGCAAGAAAGATGGATCAGATGTCGTATACTGGTACCAGGGTACGGGCAAGGATGTCGCTTCGACGCAGGTAGAGAAAACCTCATTTGCAGCCAGTGGCGGTCTTCGCGATGTGCTTCGTCGGAAGAAGAAGGAAGTAGGTGAGAAATTCTTCGTCGTAATCAAATCTAAGGATGATGCTTCGTACAAATCCTTGGTTGATGTACTCGATGAAATGGCTATTTCCGGAATCGACAAGTACGGTATTACCGACATCAACCTGAACGATAACAAGATTATCGATAAGGCAGAAGGTAAATAGTCAAAATAAAACTAAGAGTATAGTTGTAAAACTAAATTTTTAGTTTTAACTTTGAATCAATCTTTTAGAACGTTTAACTAGTTGCCTACTCTTATGGCAGAAACAATCAAAATAACCAACGATACCACCTTAGAAGATCTGATTTTTGCGGGTCGTAATAAGGAGTATGGTGCATACGACCTCCGTCGCCGGACGTCCCGTAATGCCCTGATTGCTACTGGTATTGCTCTTTTGATTGTTGCGGCCTTCTTAGCTGCCCGTTTGCTTGCTGCAACGATCGGTGAAGAAGAGAAAGAGGTTGAAGTAAAACTGGCGAACATGTCAGAGCTTCCTCCTCCTCCGGAACAACCAAATCAGCCACCACCACCACCGCCACCACCACCACCACCACCAGAGGTGCCGGTGATGAGCACGACGGCGTTCCTTCCTCCTGAAATCAAGGAAGATACCGAAGTTCCACCCGATGTTGAGCCTCCCAAGCAAACCGAGCTGGTAGATGCTCAGGCTGGTAAAGAAACCGTAGTAGGAGATCCTAACGCGGTTGAAATCGTAGCCATCGAAGAAGGAACTGGTAAAAAACGCGAAGAGGTTATCGAGGTGAAACCGGCTGCTAAAGAAGAAGTCTTTACGGTCGTTGAGCAAGCTGCTCAGTTCCCCGGCGGTGATTCAGAAATGTACAAATACCTGAATAAAAATATCAAGTACCCACCTGCAGCTCAACGGGCTAACGTACAGGGGAAAGTATTTTTAAGCTTCGTAGTTTCTCCAGATGGAAGCATTTCTGATATCCAGGTACAAAAAGGTCTTGGTTTTGGTTGCGATGAGGAAGCAGTCCGCGTGGTAAAGTCAATGCCCCGCTGGAAACCTGGTCGTCAGTCAGGTCGGGCCGTGAAATCTCGCTTTAACTTGCCGATTTCATTCGTACTCGAATAATCTGAAATAATAATTAATGAAAATGGGTCAGCATCTTACACGGATCTGACCCATTTTTTCTAAAAGCTATGCCAAAACCCATTAGTGAACAAGTAAACGGTCTGATTGGGCTGATTATCCCACTAGGATATGCGGCCATGGGCTATTACCTGATTGATGCTGCGTCGACGATAGCCGCTAGCGGAGTCTTATCTGAAGACATTGCGAAAGTATTAGGCGGGCTTTTTATTGGGTACAGTCTTTTGAAGCTTTACTGGGCTTATCGTAAATGGCTTCGTAATCAAGAAGAAGAGTAAATCAACGTCCATGAAAACTGCACTAAATTATTTCGGAATAAGTATGCTGGCAATGTTAGCCTTAACAGGTTGCCAGCAGAAAGCAGGGGATAATCCCGAGGAAACGGTATCAAGAGGCGAAATCTTAGTAGCGGTAGATGAATCCTTACAGCCCATATTGCAGGCTGAACAGGAAGCTTTTGCAGACAAAAACAAATATGCAACCGTGCATATGTCCTACGTTCCTGAACTGACGGCCATCCAACTGATGTTACAGGATTCCGCTCGTGTGGCAGTAGTGACCCGGCATTTGAAAGCCGATGAGAAAAAAGTATTTGAAGAAAAAAATCTGAAATACCGGGCCATTCACATGGCCACCGACGCTGTGGCTTTTATCACCAATGGCCAAACCAGCGATACCCTGATTTCCGTAGATGAAATTGATGGGATTATGAAGGGAAGGATCAGCCAGTGGAATCAATTAAAACACGGAAAATCTTCACAAAAAATTTCCTTCGTTTTTGACAGTGACAATTCGAGCAACTTGCAATACTTATTAGATACGCTCAGAATAGCCGATAAAAAACAAACGCCTATTTACGCGGTTAAATCTAATAAAGAAGTCATAGATTACATTCAGAAAACACCTGGAGCGATTGGAGTTATCGGTGTAAACTGGATCAGCGATATTGATGATCCCGAGCATCCCCGATTTATGAAAGGCATTAAGGTGATGGGAGTGGCTCAAAAGACGTCGACGGATCTGGAACAGTATTACCAGCCTTTCCAATACGCGATAGCTTTGAAAAAATACCCCCTCAATCGGAATGTTTACATGATCACCAAAGAAGCTAAGCGTGGTTTGGGTACGGGCTTCATCAACTATGTAATGACCGACGCTGGTCAACGAATTGTTCTGAAAAGCGGCCTCTTACCGGCTAATCAGATTATTCGCTTGGTACAACTCCGTAACATGTAAGCTAGGGGCGATTTGGATATAAATCATTTTTTTCTTTAAATTGTGCAACTATTTATTTAGTTAGTCCGTTATACAAGAGTGGGACATAAAAAAAGACTTGAATTGAAATTCTAACAATTCTCTAATTTTTTTTATAATCGCTGGAATTACAGTAATTTCGAATCCTATAATCAATATTGTTGAACGTAAGGTATCACCTTCCCAAAACCCAATTTTCTTCTACGATGAGAGTGAAATTCAAATCGCTAATTCTGGTAGCCGGGATGCTGGCCTTGGGTGCAACGAGCTCGTTTGCACAATCGCCAGAAGTTACAGGAGCATTAAAGGCTCTTGAAGCAGATCGTCTTGGTTCAGCCCGCGAGGCTTTGGAAAAGGCGGCGACTTCCTCCCCATCGGCTGAAAATCAGTTTTATTTAGGGTATTACTATTTAAGACTGGCTAGTGCCGAAGACGAAGGCAGTGTGAAAATCGCTGAATATCTAGATAAAGCAAAAGCTGCTTTTGATAAAGGCGTGGCGGACGATGCAAAATCGAAATTTCCGTTGAATAAAGTAGGGCAGGCTGGCGTATTGCTGGGTCAGGGTAAATTGGCTGAAGCAACAGCTCTGATTGATCAGGTTTTAGCTGACACGAAGAGCAGAGATGAAGATGTACTGTGGCGAGCTGCTGAAGTATATACGTTGTTCACCAAAAAAGGACAGGCTAACGATCCGGGCAAAGCAATTACGCTGATTGACCAGATTGCTGGTTTGAAAAAGAAAAAAGATCGCCCTGAATATCAAATTGTCAAAGGCGATGCTTACCTGATTAAAAACGAAGGTGGTCCGGCTATTTCGGCTTACGAGGAAGCACTTCGTTTACAGCAGGATACGCAAATGGCTGCTTTGGCCTATACGCGGATGGGACGAGTTTGGAAACGCGGTAAGAACTACTCAAGTACCCAGACTTCCTATAATGACGCGATCAAAGCAGATGAAAAATTTGCACCTGTCTATTGGGAATTTGCTGAATTATGGTTGTTCGCCGGTAACTACAAAAATGCTGCCGAAAACCTTGATAAATACATCCAGTATAGTGAGGAGTCTCCAGACGTAATTTTGCGTTACGTGAAATTTGCCTTCCTGGCTCAACAGTATCAGAAAGTAGTGGATGCTCTGGCTAAAATTGAAGGAAAGGTAAATGACCCCGATCTTCCCCGTATTAAAGGTTGGTCTTTGACGGAATTAGGACAATACGAACAAGGAGCTCAAAACCTGGAAACGTTATTGAAATCTAATCCGAAAAAAGTTTACGCGGACGATTATCGTTACTTAGGTATTGACTACCGCGAATTGAAGCAGGATTCGTTAGCGATAATGAACTTCGAAAAAGCTGCTGCGGCAGGGGATACGGTGTTCAATAACTACGAAGAAATCGCTAAAATTCGTCAGGCTCAGAAACGTTACCTTGATGCAGCGAAGGCATACGATCAATCCATTGCCTGGAAAGATAAGCGTCCTGACAAACGCCCAACGTACGCAGATTTCTACCGCAAAGGTATCGCTTACTACCAGCACATTAGCTCCGCTAAAGATACGACGGTAGTACCCGAGGCGGTCGAATCATTTGCTCGGATGGGAACTATGGCTGACAGTACGGTAAAAGCAAATACCCAGCTGACACCCGAACAAAAAGAATCACTGCAAGGATTCGTAGTAATGACTCCGCTGTGGCAGGCTCGTTCAAACCGTTTGTTTACGGATCGTGCGAAGGCGTTGCCTTACTATGAGCAGTACATCGCTGTAGCAGATACGGCTAAAAATCAGAAAGAACTGATTGAGGCGTATCAGTATCAGGCTTACTACGAGTTCCTGGTAACGAAGGATAATGACAAGGGTAAAGATTACATGAGAAAAATTCTTGCTCTTGATCCTGAAAATGCAGAAGCAAACCGTATCCTGAACCCGCCTGCTCCAGCTGTTGCTCCTAAGAAAGGTGCAGCTAAACCAAAAACGGCAGGTGCTAAGGCTAGTTCAGCTCCGGCTAAAAACTAAGCTTAGTTTTACATTACCAAAAAAGAGTCTCGGAAACGAGGCTCTTTTTTTATTGCTATTGCCAGACAGAGTAGACGCATAGATAGTAGGATATTGTTTGGTGAAAGCTTTAAATTGTACGTAGAGCCGAACAGATATCTTTCATCTATTGCGAAAGTCCAGCGGATGGGTTGTACTTGCTCAAAACCAGGATGTGAAAACTTGTATCGCAATGTTTAGTAATAACAAATTCAATGAGTTGAAAGAACCTATATAGATACAGAAGGCTGCCTCTCTGGAATGAATACAGGTAAAAACGAATAACAGATTTCAGATACAAAAAAGCTGCGTCAAATTGACGCAGGCTTTTTTGTATCTGAAATCCTAAGATTAAGGTAGAACCGTTAAACGCTTGGTACGTTCAAAGCCATCTACCCTGATGCGGATGATGAAAATGCCCGGTATACGGCCTACGTTGATAAACTTCCGTTCGTTAAATTCATTGATAATCCCACTGTATAAAACAACGCCTGAAGTAGTCACCACACTCACTTCGGCCCCTTTCCAATTCTCTTTGGTTTCGAGCGTAAAGGCTCCGTCTGGGCTAGGGTTTGGGTAAACACTAAAACCATCCTGAGCGGGATCGTAACTATAATTGAAAGGCTGTGATACAGCAGAGGAGCACTCAAACCTTCCTACGGGTGCAACGTTGTACTCAATTACACTTCTAACCGTATACACTCCTTCTTTAAGCGGTTTGAAGTAAACAGAGTTGAACGTACTCGTATCCGTACCCATAATCCACGAATTACGCGTACCTGGGATATTTGCCTGAGCTTGTAACGTATAAGGACCTACCTGAGCGATCTTTGGCGTTTCGGGGTTTGGGCGAGCTGATACCGTTACTTTATCCGATTGGTTTCTGCAGCCGTTCGCATCCGTTGCCTGGGCATAGTAATCACCGCTAATACGTGCCGTCAATAGATCCGTATTAGAAACCTGCTGGTTTGCGAGCAACCAGGAGGGTCGCTCTGACGTAATGGCCCTTAACGTAACGGTTTCGCCTTCACAAAATGCCAGTTTTCCTTGCAGCAAAGCGACGGTAGGTTTAGCGGGTAAAGGATTCACTCGTAAGCTTACCGGATCAGACACGGGCGAAGGACAATTAGCCTGGCTGATGGTTTGAACCGTATACGAACGGGCTGTATTCGTCGAAATACTCAGCGTAGCCGCGTTGTTGTAGTTCCACAAATACGTACCATCCGATGGACTCGAAGTAAATTCAACCGTTTCGTTGGCACAAATAGTTACATTCCGGTTCGCATCGATAGCCCGGTTCGCCTGAATCGTTGGCTTTGCGGGAATGGGATTTACAGTGATCTGAACGGCATCAGAGGCTACCGAACGACACTGATCAGCGTTGAGTACCTGTACGGAATAATTACTGCTCGTAGTAGGCTGAATGGCTTTACCGGTAGAACCATTACTCCAGACGTATCCTACGGCAGTTTCGTTAGTCGTCAACACGCGGGGTGTACCTGCACAGAAGCTAGTCGGGCCATCGGCGGTGATACTGGGCTTGGACGGACGTGAACGTCTGCCTAAGACAATGGGCTCGGCACTGTAACTACAACCCAGCAAATCCTTATAGGTCAACGAATACGAGCCACCTTCGGCCCCCTGAATAGAAGGCGTAGTAGCTCCGGTATTCCAAACGTTATTCGCTCCGTAATTGGACTGTAGTGTAGGGGTAACACCTTCACAGAAGTACGTACTGCCCCCATTATCTTTTAGAATATCACCACCAATCACCGGACGATCGGGTACTTTATAAGGCAATGAAAATACCGTGGTGTTCCCATTTTTCATCTTGGCCATGTAAGGATCACCCTGACCTACGGTGACCGTTGCTCCGTTTTGTCCATTGCTCCATCCATACGGATTTTGATTGGGAACACTCAGGGTAAGCGTATTGGTGTTACCACAAGTGGCTGAAATAGCAGTGAGCGTATTAGCCAGCTTAGGTATCGAACGGTTGAAGACACTACTGGACATCAGAGCATCATACCAGCCCTGAGCTACCTGATTGTAAGCATTTACGTAAAAGTGAACACCTCCCGAACGAGGAATACCGTAGCTATCCGTGTTAGGCCCTAAAAATACGTTGGGTACGGAAGATGCTACCTGGGTCTGGGCCGCAATGATGTTAGGGGATACGCCATTGTTATAGCTGGTACGAGCGACTACCCAGCTAAGCTGATCGTAACCCAGATCCTGACGACTCTTTTGAATGACTGCGGTTAAATCGTTGACGTAATTCGCCATCGGCGTATTGATCGTCGCTGAATCATCCGCTTCTCCCTGCATCCACAATACCGTACGGGCACCCGTAATCGACAAATAGTACGTTAGAATATTTTTCAGGTTATTATAAGGATAGCCCTGAGCAAAGTATTTAAACTCGTCGGCACAAGTAGTGCAATAGCGACTGATGGTACGTTGTCCCTGCGAAGATTCCCGCCAGTTTTGAATCGTAGTACCGCCAAAAGCCCCGTTGTAGAAGAGAACCGGCACATTCAGATTTTGCGTCAGCAATTCACCCAAACGACCCCAGTAATAAGATCCTACACCAACCGGAGCTATATCCTGAGAACCGCTCATTTTTCGGAAGGTAGGCAGCATCGGATACAGAGGACTGGCTGCTTTTCCCGATACCACATCATACCGATAGAATTGAGGATCCTGTCCATTACTGGGAGCTCCAGTTCTGAAATTTGAAGGATTGGCAATCGTTACCCGGTCATCGCTGGGATCAACGGGGGTAGGCTGGTTCTCGGAGGCTTCATAAGAAACCCCCTGAGCATTGGACTGACCCGCAAGTACGAATACCTCACCCACGCCGAAGGGCTGCAGATCGTCAGAAGCAACTACCTGTCCAGCCAGTGAGCCGCGTACTTCAAGTTTATACCAGCCGCCGGTGACGGAAAGTGTACCCGAAAAAAACCATTGGAAATAGAGGAAAGAGCCGTCCAGTCAATCCCGTTACCACCATTAAGCGGAGTAAGTTTGGCTTCAATCTTATCAACAGGCTGATAGTAGTTGCCCGCAATTTGTACGGTAGCTCTGTTATTGTTATCCCGTTGAAAAACAATACGTTCTACCGGAAAAGTAATCGTCATCTGAGCTTGGGCCGAGATACTCAGCACCAGTCCCAGAAGGCATATAAGCTTACTAAAATAAGACCTCATGCGGCAAAGGTTTTTATAACAGATAGGAAGTACAGGCGGTTACCTCCACTTGCAAAAATATAAATAAAAAGCTAAATACGAAATCCCAATGTTTGAGCCTCAAGGAGTTACGGTCAAACGAAATAGACTTCATCTAATAGTTTCTTAAATGCATTTTTAAATTCGGCTAATTCGTACGGTAAAATTGGGCAACGCATCCAGTCGATAAACCGTAGGATGCAGCACTTTCATTCCTCCATTGATGACCACCACCCATACCTGATACTGCGTATCTGGTTGTAAATATTCTACGGGGAAACTGCTATGAAAACCATTGGCATAATAGTGTGTACCAAAGGAAAAAACGAAAGATTTAAGCGAGTACCGTTTCTGCTTGGTTGGAATATAGTGCGACTGAGAGGCATTCTTCAATAGAATATACGCTCCGTCGTTTTTGTGAGTCGAACGAATGAACTGCTCATTTGTAAAGACCAATGCATGACCCATTTGTTTTGTTTCCAGGCTAAATAAGTCGGCACTGACCTGATATGGCATTTCAAAAAAATAATCGCTGGGCAGTTCATAGACTCCGGCCCGAACGGATTGCGTAGTAATGGTATCTACGGCTGTCTGTAAACTTAGGTAAATGGGTGAACTAGGCAGAGCCCGGTTATGCTCCCAGCCGTACATGTCCGTATTTCGTTCTTTGTAATAGTAATCCAGGGGAGCTACATATTCGAAATAGCTAAAAAGGCAAAGGCATACACTCAAAATTGTCCACAGACGAACCCAGCGTAGGTGAGGACGAAGCTGGCTGAATACTAAGATAGAAATAAGAATCAACCAAATAAAACCCATGTGTTTGTATCGGCTGATCAACACGGCCTGCGTACCCTCCATGGCTCGACCTACGGCGAAAGCAAGGATAGTAATACTAAAGTGAATAAGTCCTCCCCAGAGCGTGATTTTCCAGCGGGGATAAACAACTTTTGCGTGTTGAAAGGAAGGCCGAACAAAGAGGAACGCCGAATAAATAACAATACACCAGAAACTCAAACCCGTAGCCATAATCAGACCGGAACGTAGTTTGAAGGGAAGGACCGTATTTAAATCAGCAGCCAGGCCACTGAAAGACAGAAAGTTGTAAACAATGAGCCAGGGGTGTTGTAAATTATCCGAGAGTTTAGGACGATACGCCGGAACCACCAACTGATAATAATACAACCCAATCATGGCTCCAATGACCAGCACCCAGACTCCAGCGTGTTTCCAGCGGTGCTGGAGCAGTAACAACACGAGGCCGGTAGGCAGGACAAAGGTGCCGCTCACATCACTTAAAATGGCCAGAATGGCCATCACCAAAGCTAAAAATAAGTGACTGAACCTGGGTTTGTATAAGTAGTAAGCTGAAAGTAAAGCAAAGAAGTGAACGACAATATGTTGCAGGGGAATCATTCCCCAGTAAATCGCTTCGTAGTACTGAATATGAAATAACAGAAAGGAAGCGGCTACAACCAGCAATAGCGGTAATTGGGCTTCTTTGATAATAGTATAGAAAAGATATAAAAAGCCCAGTAGCGAAAGAAGACCAACGAACATTTGAATCCGTAAGTCCAGGTGCCCGTTAATCAGGTAAATGAGTGTAGCCGCAACCCGATCTACCACAATCCGCCGTTCGTCATCCTGTACCCAAATAACATGAACGAATTCTTTCCAGGAAAAAGGAGAAAGCTGCGTAAGCTTGGTAACTGGTTCTAGTAGAGCGTCGTAGTCATCCTGAAAAGGAATATTAGTTACGTACGCAAAGAAGGTATAAAAGAAAAGACTAATCGGAATCAGGCTAACGAAGACAATCCATGTGGAGGAGATACTATTCTTGGAAATAGTAGAAGGCATTTTTTGAAAGTAATTGGTTGAACGCAATCATTTAAAACAATACAGCCCCCGTTAAGAGGCTGTATTTTAAAATCAGGCTTGAGTCGGCGGATTCAACGCTTGCCAAATCAAATCAAGCAATGAATCTAGCCCTTCTCGCGTAACCGATGAAAAGAACAAGTGAGGAACGTCAGCGGGTAATTGCTCAATAAAGGTTTGCTTATCTTCTTCCGTTAATAAATCAGCTTTAGAAATAGCTAATAAACGGGATTTATCCATTAATTCAGGATTGTACTCCTGCAACTCATTCAGTAGAACTGCGTATTCTTCACCCGGATTTTCGGAAGAAGCCGGAATGAGGAAAAGCAGAATAGAGTTCCGTTCAATATGTCGTAAGAAGCGTAAACCCAGGCCTTTACCCTGCGAAGCTCCTTCAATAATGCCCGGAATATCGGCCATAACAAAGGAGCGGAAGTCGCGGTAGGGGACTACGCCCAAGTTCGGAACAATCGTCGTAAAGGGATAATCCGCAATTTCGGGTTTGGCAGCCGATACTACCGAAAGCAACGTGGATTTTCCGGCATTAGGAAAACCTACCAAACCGACATCGGCCAGTACTTTCAGCTCCAGAATAAACCATACCTCCTGACCATCTTCGCCGGGCTGAGAGGTGTGCGGAGCCTGGTTCGTGGAGGTTTTAAAGTGGGAATTACCCAGACCACCACGGCCCCCTTCCAGCAGAATCATCTCCTGGTCGTTTTCCGTAATTTCGAATAGTACTTCGCCCGTTTCGGCGTCTTTGGCAATGGTACCCAGCGGTACGTCCAGATACACATCTTCGCCCCGGGCTCCGGTACGGCGGCCACCCTCGCCGGGTTGGCCTTTGCTGGCGATAACGTGTTTCCGGTATTTAAGGTGGAGCAATGTCCAGACATTGGTACTACCCCGCAGAATAATATGGCCTCCCCGGCCTCCGTCGCCACCATCCGGTCCGCCCAGCGGAACGTGTTTCTCCCGACGGAAGTGCGATGATCCGGCACCTCCGGGTCCTGAACGGCAGCAAATTTTTACGTAATCAATGAAGTTTGTTGTCACAGCCCTAGTAGGTAATCTAATCCGTGTCAGTACACAGCTTGAGTGAGTATGGTCGTCCTTCTCCTAAATTTATGCAAAGTAAAGCAATGTTTTGCCTAGCCAGTAGCGATTCGCTCAAGTACGGCTGGATTCGGACGAAGCAAGGCCCGGATAATCGGGCTATTTAAGGCCTAAGCCTGAATGAAAATAGGCCATTTCGGACGTTCCGAAATAGCCTATTTCAGTAATGCGAACGTATGTACTAAACGGCTGCTTTTTCGATAGCCGTACAGATCTTCTCAAAAATTTCCTCGATGGCTCCAATTCCGTAGACCGAGGTGAACTTACCCTGTCCCTGGTAGTAGTTAGCTACGGGCAACGTTTTCTCGTTGTATTCCTGTACCCGTTTACGAATCAGTTCTTCGTTCTGATCGTCGGGACGACCAGAAGTTTTTCCGCGTTCGAGCAAACGACGCGTTAATTCTTCGGCTTCTACTTCCAGTGCTACCATCGCTGAGATCGCCGTACCGTTTTCTTCGAGTAGGGTATCCAGAGCTTCGGCCTGGTTGACTGTCCGGGGAAAACCGTCGAAAATAAAGCCAGCGGCCTGTTTATTTTCTTTCAGTTTATTGTCAATCATGCCAATTACCACTTCATCAGGCACCAGCAATCCCTGGTCCATCAGAGCTTTGGCTCTCAGTCCCAGTTCCGTACCTGCTTTAATTTCAGAGCGAAGCAGATCGCCGGTAGATAAATGGACGAGCTTGTATTTGTCAATCAACTTTTCGCTCTGGGTTCCTTTCCCGGCTCCCGGAGGGCCAAAGAGTACCAAATTAAGCATGAGACTATTGATATTCAGTATGAAACGATGTTAATAGGGCTGCAAAGGTACAATACTGCGTGGAAATAGAAAGCATCCGCCCGGCTTTTACCCGTAATGTACTGTCGGGTTAGGTATTTAAGTACTTCAAAGCCTTTTCCAGATCCTCGGGTGTATCTACGCAGGGGCTATCGTAGGTCGTTTCTACCATCTGAATTTTATAGCCAGCTTCCAGCCATCGGAGTTGCTCCAGCGACTCGGCTTTTTCCAGGGATGAAAGCGTAAGTTGGGTAATGGCCTGCAGAATATCCGTACGGTACGCGTACATGCCTACGTGCCGGTAATACGTATGGTGCAAATGCCATTCCTGTGGTGGATAGTTACGCAGGAACGGAATCGCCTGACGACTAAACAGCATCACTTCGCCCTTGTTGTTGAGTACAATCTTCGCTTCGCCCGGATCGTGCAGCGTTTCCGCCGACGTAACTTTAATCATCTGCGTAGCCAATTCTACTTCTCCATCCAGCACGTCCACCAGTTCATTGATCTGAACGGGATTTAAGAAGGGTTCGTCTCCCTGAATATTCAAAACATATTGTACGGATTCGGGATCCTGATGCGTTTCCTTCCAGCTGGCGAAGGCTTCCCAGCAACGATCCGTACCGCTGGGGTGATCTTCACGCGTTAATACGGCTTTGCCGCCGAAATTCTGTACGTGTTCGGCAATACGTACATCATCCGTAGCAACAATAACATCCAGTAGTTTCGAAGCCTGAGCGGCTTCGTATACGCGTTGAATCATGCTTTTGCCCTGAATGTAGGCCAGGGGTTTACCCGGAAAACGGGTCGAAGCATAACGGGCGGGAATGATTCCTAATACCATAGTTTTGGTTACGGGCTATTCAAAAATGAAGCCATTGATTGAATTTACTACTAAACCTTCGTTTGGTTTAAAGGCTAATAGTAAAATTGCCTCCTGAACAAATTCGTTCAGGAGGCAACAAGGATATGCATAGTTCAGTTACTTCCTGCTGGAGCAAGAAACTGAATTTAATTAATCGTTCTTCAAATCCTGAATATCCAGCATCCCTACGGGCTTGCCGTTTTCCGTTACCAGAATCGTGTCTACGCTGGTTTTCTTGAAAAGAGCCGCAGCGGCGTCCAGCAATTCGGTACTTTCGATAGAAATAGGCGTTCCGTAGTCAAAATCTCCCATTTTCTTCGACAGTACATCGCGACCGCCGTCAGCCAGTTTCCGGCGAAGATCACCGTCAGTAAATACGCCCTTGAGGTTACCGGCTTCGTCAACAACCGTAACGCAGCCAAAGCCGTATTCAGTCATTTTTACGATGGCTTCCGTCAGAGAAATATCCGTCGTAACCGTTGGGTTGATGGTATTGATCGCCTGACCTACCGTGACCGTGATCAAACGCGTATGCTCGATGAACTGGTTCGTACCGATAGCCGTGAAGTTGTTTTCCGTCAGGGCTTTCATCAGTTTCCAGGGCACAGTAATGGTGTGGCAACCCAGATCGATGGCGTTCCGTACGTGTTCGGTATTCCGTACTGACGAGAACATTACTTTTGAATCGAAACCGTAGGCTTCTACCAGTTCTACTACATCACCGATCAGCGTCAGGGCATCGTATCCCTGATCCTGCATCCGTCCGGCCAGTACGCAAATGTAGGTAGCACCGGCTACGGCTGCCATGTACGCCTGTTGGATGGTGTATACCAGGTGAACGTTTACTTTCAGTCCTTTGTCAACCAACGTGCGGCAGGCCTTAACACCTTCCAGCGACACGGGGATTTTAAATACCGTACGCTTAGGGTCCAGACCCAGAGCCAGTTGGCGTTCTGCGTCGGCTACAATATCGGCGGCGGTTTCACCCAGTGCTTCAATCTGAAGAACGGGTACAATTTTAGAAAGCTCCACGATCGTTGCATCCAGGTCGCGAATACCTTCGCGGTGCATGAACGTGGGGGTTGTGGTAAGACCGGTCAGAAAACCGAGTTGAAATGCCTCTTTGATTTCTTTTAAATCGGCAGAATCAAGATACAACTCCATGTGTGTAGTAGCAATGGCCGTTTTAGGTTAGGTTTCCGTGTTAGCTGTACCAGCGGGGGATAACTTATTCACCAAAAACGTTACGCCTCTTTTAAAATGTTACTTAAAAAGTAAAGAAGGAAAGTAGTAGGCTGTGAAAATCAGGTTTGTTACCAGTGAAGGACAGTTATCGATCAAGGCATTGGAAACGGAAAAACGGACTATTACTTTCTTATTGTTTTCAGGCAAAAATGAATCGCCGGATACTTGGCTGCAAAGTTGGCGATTTTCGGGGAGAATTTCAGAACAAATCCAAAGTCCTTTACTTCTGATTTTCAATCCGCCTACGATTACCAATCCTGCTCCTTGAACCAGCCCGCGTACATGACGTAGTTATTAGCCGTACGGTCGAACACTTCTTCCGCCGCTTCCGACACGGGTTTGAGGAATCTAGCCGGATTACCCGCATAAATGCTGCCGGGGGGGACGACGGTATTCTGCGTAACAATGGCTCCGGCGGCAATGATGCTACCCGTACCAATCACGGCTCCGTCCATGATAATAGCCCCCATGCCCACCAGTACGCGATCTTCGATGGTACAGCCGTGCACCACGGCGTTGTGGGCGATGCTTACGGAGTCGCCAATGATGGTTTGCGTTTTCTGATACGTACAATGGATAACGGCTCCATCCTGGATATTGGTACGATTGCCAATGCGGATGGCGTTGACGTCGCCGCGAATGACGGCATTGAACCAGACGGTGCAGTCATCGCCCATACTAACGTCACCAACGATGGTGGCGTTAGGAGCCAGCCAGCAGTTTTGCCCCAATTGGGGCGTATGATCCTGAACGGGTAAGATTAAAGCCATACTAGAATTAAACAGGTTTTCTTAGAATAACGTCAACAATGCTATCAAACATTGTTCAAAGCTTGATACTAGAGAGGAGATTCAAAAAAAGCTTTGCGGAAAAGTATCATGGATGACGATATAAACTACCAAAATAACACCCATACTCAACAAGCCTTTGTAAACGAAGGCAGGAATGTCTTTTCTATACACGTACAAAAGAAATCCTAGGACTAAGGAAATGGGTAGCCAGATAATGATACCGAAGAAAAGGAAGAATAAAATAGAGGGTAAGCTATGCCAGTCATTAGTATGCCACCTAATCCAGTAAGGAATCAGGTTTTGCTTACTTAGTTCAGCTTGCCAGGTGGTCTCATTGGAAAACTCAAGGAAAAGCTTATCCTGCGAGCGAATAATGAAATAAACAGGTGGAGTGCTGTGATTCCATCGTTCCCTATGATAGGCTCCCATGGTGTAACCTCTGTAGAAATACCACTTTTCGAGATATTGAATAGTAGTTCCGCAAGCCCAAAGACGTTTCCCTTCGTTATTTTCCATCAAATCTCCATAAGGTGTTTGTTCCTGCCAGTTACCAAAATCCATGACTCCCCACGACGTAAAGGGGCCTAATATAAACAGGCCCATAAGTACATATTTCATCGGTTTTGAATGAGTATAACCAGCAAGAAACGAAACCCTATTAAAACCGCAACGTAGCTCCCTGACCATTAAAATCCAGAGCTACTTTTGAACGCTTTTTCAGCGGATGTTCGGGATGGCGGCGGACGATGGTTTTGGAAATAAAATGGCCCATAGCCGCCCCGACGAGCAAATCCGAAAACCAGTGAGCATTCGCATTGAGTCTGGATAAGCACGTAAGGGTTGCCAGCGAATAGGAAATGATCGGTACGGCTTTGATGTCCTTAAATTCTTCCGCAATGACCGTCGCCAAAGCAAAAGACGTCTGGGCGTGACCACTCGGGAAGGAATGGAAGGGCGGATACTGCGGCCCCGCCCATTCGTGCGGACGAGCACCATCCCAGGGCCGTTTTCGTCCGGCCGCGAGTTTTACCACTTGTCCGAGTACACCATTGATCAGCTGACTTTCCAGAATCAACAGACCGACACGCGTCGTTTTGTCATTATGGAAAATCTGACCGTGTAGGAAAACCAACCCCGAAGTAATCCACAAGTACCGTCCATTGCCCAAAGGATCCACGATTTCAGAAGCCGCATTGGTAAAATGTGATTTATGTTCCTGGGAAAACTTCTGAATTCGGCCGTCCGCAAAGGCGTACGACAAAGCCGCCACGCCGATAATAGTCCCGGCTTTAGCCCAGTCCTGACCCTTCCAGCGAAAGGGACTCGTCACCACCGCTTTGGTGTCGTACCAGTAGCTTTTGACGTAAGTCCAGTTCGGTTTTACCGGCTCGTACCGGCGGGCGGAGTCTTCCGAGAGCGGAAGTACTACTGCCTGCGTCAGCGAATCCGTTTGCAAACTATCGCCGCTGATCTGGGCGTAGGCACCTGCGGAAGTAAGCAGCCAGAAAAGAAGGATCAGATACGGTGGAAGTTTCATAAGCAAAAGCGTAGGGTTACTGAAGGAGAGCATCCAGGGCCGTTCGTACCCGTTCAAAACCAAAGCCTTGTAACTGAGCATCCATCAAAGCCGTAATCTGCTCGTTGGCCGGATTGCCGATGCTGCCCAGGTGTGTATGCTTCAGATCCCGGGAAGCCGCGTACGAACCCTCGCCAATTTCCTTACCCACCTGACGGTAGGCATCCCGGAAGGGTATGCCTTCGATTACCAGTTCGTTTACCCGCTCTACGCTGAAAAGCAGATCGTATTTTTTGTCTTCCAGCAAATCCGTTTTCACCTGAATGTTTTCCAGCATGTAAGCCGTAATGTCCAGGCAATCCAGAATTTCCTCAATGGCGGGCATCAGGATTTCTTTGAGCAACTGCATATCGCGGTGATACCCCGAAGGCAGGTTACTCAGGACCAGCGTCATTTCCATCGGTAGTGCTTTCAATCGGTTCGTTTTCCCGCGTAACAGTTCAGCCACATCCGGATTTTTCTTGTGCGGCATGATGCTGCTGCCCGTCGTAAGGGCGTCGGGAAGCGTCAGGAAAGCGAAGTTCTGCGAGTTATACAGACACACATCCATCGCCAGCCGGGAAAGCGTCTGGGCGAGATTGGCAATCGCCGTCAGAGCCATCCATTCCGTTTTACCGCGACTCATCTGAGCGTACACGACGTTGTAATGTAAGCCTTCAAATCCCAGTAAATCAGTCGTCAGTTGGCGATCCAGCGGAAAGGAAGAGCCGTACCCCGCTCCGCTGCCCAGCGGGTTGCGGTTGGCAAAATGGTACGCGGTCTGGAGTAAAGCCACATCATCCGTCAGTGATTCGGCGTAGGCCCCAAACCACAGCCCAAAGGACGAAGGCATGGCAATCTGAAGGTGCGTATAGCCCGGTAACAGATCGTTTTTATGCTGTTCAGATCGCTGAATCAGTACGTCGAAAACGCGTTTGGTTTCCTTAGTAATCAGTTCCAGCCGGTCCCGGGTGAAGAGTTTCAAATCCACCAGTACCTGATCGTTCCGACTGCGACCGGAGTGAATTTTCTTTCCTACGTCACCGAGCTTTCGCGTCAGCATAAGTTCCACCTGCGAATGAACATCTTCAATACCGTCTTCAATCTCAAAATTTCCGGCCTGAACCTGAGCGTAAATGACTTTCAACTCCCGCTCCAGATCTACTAGCTCGGCTTGTTCCAGCAGGTTCACGGAAGCCAGCATACGGGCGTGAGCCAGGTTACCCAGGACATCAAAGGGAGCGAGGTACAAGTCCATCTCCCGATCCCGGCCTACGGTAAATTTTTCTATTTTTTCAGAAGTCGAAACGCCTTCTTTTTGCCACAATTTCATGCGTAATGCTGGAAAGTTTAGCGGTCAAGACTTTCAGTCTTAACGTATTGTCTAATAAGGAATCGCAAAAAACCGAAAAAGGACCGAGCAATAAAAGAAAAACCCCGTAATCCGATGGGGGTTACGAGGTCTTTAGGGAAGGGTTCCCGTATAATTTTAAAAATGCCGTTCGCCTTTTTCGCGTTTGCCGAGCATGACCGCTCCAACCATCGCTACAAAGAACAGGATGGTAACCAGCTCAAAGGGAAGTAGATAATCCAGGAATAAGGTTTCCCCCAGGACTTCTACGTAACCAGTGCGAATATCAAACTTCTCGGCTGAGGGCATCGGATATTGCAGACGACGCACCGCCATGACAATCGCTCCCAAAATGGCGATGCCGACTACAAAGGCTGCCACCCGCTGAAGAGTACTCTTGGTTTCTTCCTTATACTCCCGAAGATTCAGGAACATGACTACGAAGAGAAAGAGTACCATAATGGCTCCAGCGTAGACAATTAGATTGACTACGGCCAGGAACTGAGCATTGAGTAAGATATAGTGACAGGAAAGGCACAGAAAAGTTAATACCAGACAAAGTACACTGTACATGGGATTTCGGACCAGAATGACCGCCAAGGCAAAAACGATGGTCAGGGCCGTCAGAAGGTACCAGATTTTATCAGCTGACATAGCGTAACGAAGGATCGATTTTTAACGAATAAACAAATTACTTCCAGCCTTCCCGCAAATACCGGCTACTCATATCTTCCACCAGGCGATCTTTTCCGTAAATCACCTCATCCCGGCTCATGAATACGGGTACAAACTGGTCGTGACGAAGGTAGATGGCCTGTTTGGGGCAGGCTTCTTCGCAGAAACCGCAAAAAATACAGCGGAGCATATTGATTTCATAAACCGCCGCGTATTTTTCTTCCCGGTACAGATTCTCTTCCCCGGCTTTCCGCTCGGCTGCTACCATCGAAATGGCTTCCGCCGGACAGGCTACCGCACAAAGGCCACAGGCGGTACAGCGTTCGCGACCAGCTTCGTCCTTTTTCAGAATGTGCTGTCCCCGAAATACGGGACCCAGATATCGTTTCTGTTCGGGGTAATTAATGGTCGGTTTTTTCTTGAAAAAGTGTTTGAGCGTAATAGCCATGCCGCCAGCAATGGCCGGAAGGTACATCCGTTCGGCCAGCGTCATTTCGCTCTTATCTATCTTCTTTGCTCGATTAGTGAGTTGCATGAGAGGAATGAGTTTAGGGTTTAGGGTTTTGAGTTTTTAAGAGTTGTCTGAGCGTTAACATTTAACACTAAACTCAAAACCCTAAACTCGATCTATCGCACAGGTGCGGCTTCCAGAATACCTCGGGCAGCTTTGGGCTTCATGGCAGCCTGTACGGCTACGACGGCTACGATAATGACGACGGCTACCCAGCTGAACCAGCGAAGGTTGAACATCAGGCCGATACCCGTAACGATGATGTTAAGGATGGAAAGCGGAATCAAACTCTTCCAGCCCAGATTCATGAGTTGATCATAGCGGAAACGTGGTAAGGTCCAGCGTACCCACATGAAGAAGAATACGAAGAATAAAGCCTTGGCGATGAAGGCAAAGAACCCAATAGCCGTGGCGATGTTATGACCCGTGGCGTCGTTGCCCAGAGCTTCCGCGACTTTATCCATAAACGGATAGTTGAAACCACCGAAGTACAGAGCCGATACCACGCAGGACGATACGAACATGTTCACGTATTCGGCAAAGAGGTAAAAACCTAGTTTCATCGACGAATACTCCGTATGGTAACCGCCAATCAGCTCGGCCTCGCATTCGGGTAAGTCGAAGGGCGTACGGTTACATTCGGCAAAGGCACAGGTCAGGAAAATAACGAAACCCAGCGGCTGAAACAGAATATTCCAGCCTCCGCCGTGCTGAGTATTAACAATATCCCGAACCGATAAACTACCCGTCATCATGATGACCGCAATGAGCGATAAGCCCAAGGCCAGCTCGTAACTGATGTTTTGTGAAGCAGCCCGAATAGCTCCCAGCAGTGAGAATTTGTTGTTGGAAGCCCAACCTCCCACCATCACGCCGTAGACGCCCAGCGAAACAATACCGAACACCCAGAGAATGCCAATGTTCACCTCGATACCCTGCACCTGAATTTCCTGACCGTCGATGCGGAGGGTATCCCCAAAGGGAATGACCGCAGAGGATAACAGGGCGGTCAACATCGCCAGACAGGGGCCCGCAATGAAGAGCCATTTGTTGGCTTGTGCGGGAATGAAATCTTCCTTGAAAAACATCTTTCCGGCGTCGGCGAGGGGTTGTAACAAACCACCCCAACCCGCCCGGTTCGGTCCCGGACGATCCTGCATGTAACCGGCTACTTTACGCTCGGCCCAGGTCGAATACATAGCCACAAAGAGCGAAAGCCCAAAAATGACCAGAATGATGATTGCTTTGATCCAGAATATATCCATCTTTTTTCTAGTTGATGGTTATTGGTTGACTGTTATTGGTTGAGTGATCCATTAAGGATTCTTGAGGCAATGACGATTTTGTCATACGTACAACTTCCAACAACTAAAAACAATCAACGAACAACATTACTTGTCCTCTGCCCAGTTTTGAATTGACCGTATACCTGCGACGGCGGATTCGCCCGCGGGTGGAATTAATGCTTTGAAACGTTCTTCCGGCAACTGCTTGATGTTCAGTTGGCTGGTATCACGTGCTTCGTGAACGTCTTTGTACTGCGAAGCCGCCAGACGACGGGCAAACTCCGGAACGATCTTGTTGGCTCCGTACTTGTTGGCAGAAATTACCGAATGGCGGGCTACCTTCGTAGGGCCTTCAATGGTCCAGTCCGCCGTGTTTTTGCGTTCGAATCGGCAGGTGTTGCAGATGAAATCCAGTACTTCACCCCACTGGTTTTTACGAGCCGTCACCCGAATCACCTCATCGCCCCGGTACCAGAGCGTGACTTTCCCCGAACACTTTTCGCAGTCGCAGTGAGCATCAACGGGTTTTGTAAACCAGACCCGGTTTTGAAGCGATACGTCTTGTCCGTCAATGCACCTACGGGACACACATCGATTACGTTTCCGGAAAAATCATTGTCAATCGCTTTTTCGATGTACGTTGAAATCTCCGCATGATCGCCGCGATTCAGTACCCCGTGTACGCGTTTGCCGGTAATCTGATCAGCCGTGAATACGCAACGGTAACACAGAATGCAGCGGGTCATGTGCAACTGAATATTCGGCCCGAGATCCTGTTTTTCAAAGGTCCGGCGTTCTTCTTCGTACCGCGTTTGCTGAACGCCGTGCTGGAAGGAAAAGTCCTGCAAGTGGCATTCCCCCGCCTGATCGCAAATGGGACAATCGAGGGGATGATTCAGTAACAGAAATTCAACGATGCCTTTCCGCGTTTCGAGAACCTGTTCGTTCACGGTATTTTCCACGATCATACCATCCTGAACCTGCGTGATACAGGAAGGCACCAGCTTGGGCATCGGGCGGGGGTCTTTTTCAGAGCCCGCTGTTACTTTCACCAGACAGGCCCGACACTTGCCACCCGAAGCCTTTAATGGCTCGTAGTAACACATGGCCGGCGGAGCTACTTCTGGACCAATCTTCCGGGCCGCCTGAAGAATGGTCGTACCCGGTTCGACTTCAATGGTGATATTATCAATCGTAACTTTCATGTCATTACAATTTTGAATGAATGAATGAATGAATGAGCGAATGATAGGATAAGGCACTCACTCATTCATTCATTAAACCAGTTCCATGTGGCCTTTGAATACCGCACCGGGACGCGTCGCTTCCTGCGGATTGGTAATGTGCCATTCAAATTCGTCCCGGAAGTGCCGGATGGCCGAGGCGATGGGCCAGGCTGCTGCATCCCCCAGCGGACAAATGGTATTGCCTTCAATCTTCTTGGCTACATCCACCAGTAAGTCAATGTCGTGCATGGAGCCGTGGCCGTGCTCAATCCGGTGGAGGACCTTTTCCATCCAGCCCGTACCTTCCCGGCAGGGTGAACACTGCCCGCAGGATTCGTGGTGATAGAAACGGCTGAAATTCCAGGTATTCCGCACAATACAGGTCGTTTCGTCCATAGCAATAAATCCACCTGAACCCATCATCGTACCCGTAGCAAAGCCACCGTCGGCCAGCGATTCGTAGGACATCAGGCGATCTTCACCGTTCGCCGTTTTTAGTAACATTGCGGCGGGAAGAATGGGTACGGACGAACCTCCCGCTACCACCGCTTTTAAATGGTGACCGTCGCGAATCCCGCCGCACCATTCGTCGGAGTAGATGAATTCCTGTACGGGCAGACCCAGTGGGATTTCGTAAACGCCCGGTTTTTTGAGGTGACCGGAAGCCGAAATCAGTTTCGTACCCGTTGAACGGCCAATGCCAATGGCGGCGTAAGCATCGCCTCCGTTATTGACAATCCAGGATGTCGTCGAAATGGACTCGACGTTATTAACTACCGTTGGGCATTGGTACAGACCTTTGACTGCCGGAAAGGGCGGTTTATTCCGTGGATTTCCCCGTTTACCTTCCAGCGATTCGAGCAAGGCCGTTTCTTCGCCGCAGATATACGCCCCACCGCCGGGCTGCACGTAGAGTTCGAGATCGTAGCCCGAACCCAGAATATTTTTTCCAAGAAAACCGGCCGCTTTGGCTTCTGCAATGGCTTTTTCCAGAATGCGAACCACGTACATCAGCTCGCCCCGCACGTAGATGTAGCTGGCATTGGCCCCCAGAGCGTAGCTGGAGACGATCATGCCCTCAATCAGCAAATGCGGAATGGTTTTCATCAGCCAGTGGTCCTTAAAGGTACCGGGTTCTGATTCGTCGGCGTTGCAAACCAGATAGCGGGGAACGCCTTCGGGTTTCGCCAGAAACGACCACTTCATACCCATCGGGAAACCCGCCCCGCCGCGACCACGAACGCCCGATTTCTTTACTTCCTCCACCACTTCGTCGGGCGTCATGGTTTGGATGGCTTTTTCTACGGCGGCATAACCTCCGTTTTTGCGGTATACATCAAAGGTCTCAATCCCCGGAAGGTGGGTATGAGCCGTAAGTATCTTAGGAAGCGACATAATGCATAGTTTTCAGTTTTCGGTTTTCAGTTGTTAGTTTTCGATGAAGTGTGCGTTTGCACTGAAAACGGTAAACTGAAGACTGAAAACTATTTCTTGAGTTCATCAATAATTTCGTCTACTTTCTCAATCGTCAGGTGCGTGTAGTACTTTTCGCGGATCTGGAAGCAGGGGCCCCAGCCGCAGGCGGCCAGGCATTCCACGGGCTTGATCGTGAACAGCTTATCGGCCGAAGTTTCACCATCCTGAGCACCGATTTTCTGCTTCAAATGGGCGTAGACTTCTTCGCCCCCCATCAGCATACAAGGACCGGTTCGGCAGTATTCGATGACGTGCTTGCCGACGGGTTCGAGGTGGTACATGGTGTAAAACGTCGCCACTTCGTATACTTCGATGGGTTGTATACCCAGCAATTCTGCAACATAATCCATCCCTTCCGCGGGCGTCCAGCCTTCCTGTTCCTGTAACAGGTGCAGGAGCGGGAGTAGGGCCGATTTTTGCCGACCTTCGGGGTAATGGGTTAGTATTTCTTTAGCTCGTTCCAGCCGTTCCGGCGTGAATTCGATGCGGGGTTTTGTTTCAAGCATGGGAGGTTAAGCGTCTAATTCACCGGCAATTACGTTCATGCTACTCATGATAATGATGGCATCGGACAACGTAACGCCCTTGCATAATTCAGGGTAAGACTGATAAAAAATGAAGCAGGGTCGCCTCATTTTCAGTCGGTAAGGACTCCGGCCACCGTCCGAAATCAGGTGGAAGCCCAGCTCTCCATTGCCGCCTTCAACGGCATGGTACACCTCGCCCACGGGAATCGGAATTTCACCCATGACAATTTTGAAGTGATAGATGAGAGCTTCCATGTTGCGGTATACTTCTTGTTTAGGAGGCAAGTAGTACTCCGGAGCATCGGCGTGGAAGGGGCCTTCAGGCAGGTTTTCTACGGCCTGCTGGATGATTTTAAAGCTCTCCCAGATTTCTCCGTTGCGTACCATGAAGCGATCGTAGGTATCGCCAGAGTAACCAACCGGAATATCAAAGTCAAAATCCTGGTAAGAAGAATACGGACTCATCACCCGCACGTCGTAATCGATGCCCGCGGCCCGCAGGTTCGGCCCGCTGAAGCCGTACTGAAGGGCCATCTCCTGCGATACCGGACCTACACCCACCGTACGATCAATGAAAATACGGTTGCGATTCAGCATCTTCTCAAACTCCTGCATCACGGGTGGGAAGCTGCGAATGAATTCACGGATTTTACGAATGGCTTCGTTGGACAAATCCCGCTCCATTCCCCCGAAACGACCCATATTGGTCGTCAGACGGGCTCCACACATTTCTTCGTAGATCTCGTAAATTTCCTCGCGTTTCTGCATCACGTACAGAAAGCCCGTAAAGGCTCCGGAATCTACGCCCAGAATGGAGTTACAAATGAGGTGATCGGCAATGCGGGCCAGTTCCATCATAATTACCCGGATATACTGGGCCCGTTTGGGAACTTCGATGCCGAGTAATTTCTCAACCGTCATGTGCCAGCCCATGTTGTTGATGGGACTGGAACAGTAGTTCATCCGGTCGGTCAGCGTGGTAATCTGGTACAGGGGGCGGCGTTCGGCTATTTTTTCGAAAGCCCGGTGAATGTAGCCAATCGTCGGTACGCCCGAAACGATCTTCTCACCGTCCATCGTTAGAATATTCTGGAAAATCCCGTGCGTGGAAGGGTGCGTTGGCCCGAGGTTGAGGGTGGTAAGTTCGCGACCATCTTCCGCAATTAGGGGTACACCATCCTTGAGGGCCAGGTTTCCTACCTGCGGACCCATAACGGCCGGCTGATCCCGCTGGGTTAATGTATTATTTGTGTTGGTTTCGCTCATCGGATTAGGCTTTTTAGCAGTTCGCTGCAGTGAGGTCAGTGGAGTTCCAGGGGAGCATCCCCCGTGGGAATCCGCCTAGCGGCCAAAAAGGGCGTCGATTTTGTCCTGACGGGTCGCGTCTTCCAGCGGAAATTCTTTCCGCATGGGGAAGTAATCCATTTCCTCGATGTTCAGAATCCGAATCAGGTTCGGGTGACCCACGAAATTGATACCGAAGAAATCATACGCTTCCCGCTCCATCCAGTTGGCACTCTTATGCAGGTCAACAATCGTAGGAACGTCTGGAGCTTCGATGGGAACGAAAATCCGGATCATAATGCGATGATTGTGCGTCCAGCTGTGGAGGTGATAGACCACGCTCAGTTCACCACCTGTATTATCCGGGTAGTGAATACCGGCTAAATCGGTAAGATATTGGAATTTAAACGTTGGATGGTTATACAAATACGCAATCATGGGCTTGGCCGTCTCGACGGTCGTAAAGACACTCATGATTTCGTGATGCTCTTCAAACCCCGCAATCTTATCACCGTATTGAGCCAACAGATCGTCGGCAATTTCCTGATTACTAAGCATAAGTAGTTTTCAACGAGGGAATGAAGCCGTAGCTATTTGATAATTCCGTACGATTCGAGCAGTGCCTTATACTCGTCAGAATCCCGACGACGCAACGGCTCGTTTTTAACAATCTCCTGTAATTGCATAACCCCATCCAGAATCTGCTCGGGCCGGGGTGGGCAACCCGGGACGTAGACATCCACGGGAACAATACGGTCAATGCCCTGTAGCACCGAATACGTATCAAAAATGCCACCCGAAGAGGCACAGGCTCCCACGGCAATGACCCAGCGAGGTTCGGCCATCTGAATGTACGTTTGCCGTACAATCGGAGCCATTTTCTTGGCAATGGTACCCATCACCAGCAGCATATCCGATTGCCGGGGTGAGAAGCTCGGACGTTCCGACCCAAAGCGGGCCAGATCATACGTAGCACCCATCGTAGCCATGAACTCGATTCCGCAGCAGGAGGTAGCAAAAGGAAGCGGCCAGAGCGAGTTGCTGCGGGCCAGAGCAATTACTTTTTCAAACGAAGTAGCAAAGAAACCCGAACCGCCGTAGCCGTCCGGAGCATCTACAATTTTGATAGTATTGGGTCTATCGCTCATAGTTGGAATACTGTTCAGGGGACGTAGCCCAGGGACAAGACCTTAGTCCTGATCCCACTTCAATACGCCCTTTTTAATTACGTAATAGAAACCCGCCAGCAGCAGGAGCATGAAAACGATCATTTCTCCAAATACCAGCATCCCTAACCCTTCATTTCGAAACTTGAGGAAATTGACCGCCCAGGGGTACATGAAGATGATTTCTACATCAAAAAGCACGAAAAGAATAGCCGTTAAAAAGTATTTAACGGAAATAGGAGCCCGGGCATCACCGTAAACGGGGATACCGCACTCCCAGGGATCTTCTTTTCGAAGTGTACTACTGGTTTTACGACGACCCGTAAGCAGGTGAGTCGCCAGCATCGTCATTCCGATGAATCCGGAAGCCGCAATAAATTGTACTACGACGGGTGCAAAATCCGCGGGAAGTGAAGCCATAGGAAACGAGGTACGGGTGATTATAAGTAAAGCCTATGTCCGGCTCGATATTAAAATTGTACTTTCTTTACTTACAAAAATCGCATTTCCCGGCATCTTTCCCAATCTTCTGAGGATTTTAGAATCTTTCTAAATAATATTAGATTATTCTAACCCCGCTACAGGAAATTGCTACTTTTTCACAGTTTATTTAAAAGTTTACGACCCATTTCGACAAAATAACTACCCGTATTGGGGCCGAACCAGTTCATGGCTACGCTCTCGTAGGTGTCGCGGGTCCAGTACTTGTCGGGCGTTACGTAACCGATGTAATAGCCGTTGAAACTGGTAACGATCAGGTGCTGGTTTTTCTGCCGAGCTACTGCTGAAAAGTCAGTGACCAGTTCGCCGGAAAAATCGCAGGGCATTCCCAGCAATACCGTCTGACCAATGCGTAAGGCCTTCAGATCGGCTTCAGCCTTTCCAAAGAGCCAGTTAAAAACCCACGGGCGAAGTTTCCAGCCTTTGGCAATTTGAAGCTGGGGTTGGCGTAATCCGAGGGGAAGGGTGACAAATTCCAGTGCACGAGCCTTTTGGGTAGGTAGGGTCCCGTACGCTTTTTCAATATCGCTGAGTAAGGCCCGGGCCTGGTTGTTCATTTCTTCATCGTCGGTCTGGCCCTCGGTCTTGGGTCGCATGGAACCTACGGCTCCGGCCATATAGGCTGCGAAATTCACGGTCTCCTTTTCCAGAGAATCCACCAGAATGCCGGGGTAATCCCGCGATACCACCAGGTTATCGTCATTGATCAGCGTCGCATGAGCGGCATACGTCACCAGCAGAGCCGTTTCACCCGTAGCCTTCTTGAATTTAAGCATCCGGATGAGACTATCGACTGTACCTTCATTTCCTACTAAACGGTTTTCAATGCGATCGGGCTCACTGATTGCTCCGTACCCTATTTCGGTAGGAGCCAGTCGTTGCGTAGCCTCCGAAATAGCCGTAATAATTTGTTTAGCTAAAAACGCTTCTACTTCAGGATTGTAGTTTCCCGCAATCAGTTCGCTACCCACGCCTGCCTGCCAGCCGCCCGCACTATTGTGGCTATGAATGGCTCCGTAATAAATGCGATCCGCCGGGAAGCCCAGGTTCTTCGGCCATTGTGCCTGCACGGCTGCTACTACCGTGGGGGGGACGATGAGTAAATCGGAGGCAATCAGAGCCGTACGCGTTTTCCCATTGTCAAAGACGAACGCCCGTACCCATAGGGAATCCCGTACCCCCGTAGACACTTTGCCCCGGCGGGTGCCGTAACCCGCCAACGGGGTTGCGTAGCTGGGTGTGATGTTCGCCTTCGCCCACCCAACATTCAGGGTAGGTCCGGCCGTATCCACCCGCTGCAAGGCCAGTTGCTGATCCACCTGCTGAAGATTCTGCTGGGTTTGCTGGTACGCTTCGGTGGCGGTATAGGGCGTTTCGTCAACGGTCGTCATAGTAACCGCCAAAATCAGGAGAATGAGAACAATAAGAGCCAGGGAAATCTTGGTAATGAGGCGTAGGAACTTCATGAACAATCCGTTAAAGCAAAGAAAAAACCCCACCGCTAGGGGTGGGGCAAAGATAGAAAGGAACGTAGCTGGACTTATTCGCCGTTGTAAATCTCGGCATTGTCCAGAATGTAATTAAGTTCGTAGATGTCGCTGGCATTAAGTTTCAGCGTACCCTTGAACGTTTGTACTTCATCCACTTTAAACCGACGGTTTTTCTTCATTTTGAGAGCCATGATCGTTTCCGGACCCGTACCCGTACAGAAGAAACACATGGAATTCGGGTAGGCCGAAAGTACGAAGGTATTGGTCGTAATGTCTACCGGTACGAGGTAGCCCTTGATGATGACTTCCTTATTACTGAGTTTCTGTACGCCAGGACCGAAGTTCGGGTACAGAATATACATTTTCTCTTCAGGATACCACTTCTTCTGAAATTTCACATCCTTCAGATTCTCCCAGGTAATCTTAGCAGGATCGGCCACTTTCGGGGCGTCCGTTGTCGCGTTTACGAACAGTCCAACGGCCAAAAACAGCGATAATATTTTGAATAGCTTCATAACACGGAAATGGTTTCAGCAATGAGTAACGCTAAAAATCTGTACAAAGTTACCGCAATCCCTTACTTTTTTCAACAAGGTTGCAATCAGCTTTCTGGAATTATTCCTCGGCCAGGGTCCGCGACAAATTGAGGCGGTATACATTCAGCGAAGGCAGGGCTGCCGCCAGTAATCCCAGCAGGAGTACGCCCACCAGTAATAAGCCTTCCAACGGCGAAAGGGCCAGTACCTGAAAGCTATAATGAAAGCTTTGATCAGCTCCGGCGGAAAGGACTCCCAAACCCACCCGACTCAGCACGATACCGATGATATAGCCTAGTACACTGATCAGTAAACCTTCCAGCAAAAGCATGGCAAACAGCTTGCTTCGGGTTGCCCCCATGGCCAGCATCAGTGCCATTTCATAACGACGTTCTTTCAGCGAATTGTACAGGGAGACAAACACACTGATGCCCGCAATGACAATGATTACCAGGGCCATCCAGCGAATGGTATCAACGCCCACGCCGAGCAGATCGAGCATCCGGTTGATTTCCAGAGCGGGCGAAGCGGCCTGTAATTTACTGTTTTCGTTGATAATCCGGGGCAGAATGACGTTCCCCATCGGATTGCGGAATTTAATGAGTAAAGCAGTAATCTCGTGGCTGGGATCGTCGGCCGTGGAATCTTCCGGCGTTCCGTTGATCATTTCACCAATGATGGCATTGCCCTGACTGCCTTCCTGGCCTTCGTGTACCTTCCAGAGGCTTTCTACGGGCGTCAGAATGACATTGTCTACCACAGAATTATTATAGGCTGCAATGCCTACCACTTTATATTTGGCGTCGCCGTGTACGTGGCCTTCCTCGTCAAAACCGTGGGCTCCGGCGAATGTATCGCCAATCTTCAGACCGGTCTGCCGGGCTACTTTTTCACCAATGACGGCTTCCAGCGGCTGGCTAAACATACGTCCTTCCGTCAGTTTCGCCTCAAAATGAGCCAGATACGTAGAGTCAGTGCCCACAATGCGGAAGAGTTTATAGTTATCGCCCATCGCCAGCGGAATTGCTTTCTGTACCATGGGGTTACGCGATAACATCTGAGCGTCCGACAAGGGAATATTGCCCGTAGGAGAGTCTATCTGATAAATGGAAGAAAGAATGATTTGCAGCGGACTGCCTTTGGCCCCTACTACCAGATCAATGCCTTTCAGATTCCGGGTAAACTTATCTTCCAACTGCTGACTAATCAGTAACAACAGCGAAATCAAGCCTACACCCAGGGCCATCAGAAGGGTGCTCAGGAAAGTACTCAGCGGTTTATCCCGCAAATTAGCCAGGGAGATCTTGATTACATTCATGCCACAAAGTTGCAAAAAAACCAACGCCTTTTGCGGGTAAAAAAAGGAAATTCAAAGCAGTTTTTCTGCAAGAGCTATGTAACAGGCCAGGGCTAAACACATCGCTCCAGAGACTAACAAAAATCAGGTAGTAAAGATATACGCAAAAATTATGGTAGAATTGTACTCAGAAATCGACTCAACCTACCCGATATTGTCCGCCTGGCAATCCGTAAAACCGACCAGTATATTTCCGAAATTTGAACAGAATGTCAGAACTCCCTGAATCGAACGACCCTATCCGTACGGCTGCCTTATTGGAAGGGCAGGAAGAAGAACGCAAGCGGCTGTCCCGCGAGTTACACGATGGCATCGGACAGTTATTGACGGGTATTCGCTGGCACATCGACCAGTTAGCGGATGCTCCCTTTACCGAACGCCAACGCGACAGTTACCAGGAATTACAGCAGCTGATTCTGGAAACGATCGCGGCTACACGTCAGGTATCTTTCGACTTGATGCCGAGCGTATTAAGCGACTTTGGTCTCGACGCGGCTCTCCGCCTGCTCTGTGAACGTACAACCCGTCCGGGAACACTAACGGTTGATTTTCAATCGAATAAGCGAAGTGAACGACTTTCTGAAGCAACCGAAATTCATTTATACCGGATTACTCAGGAAGCTCTTACCAACGCTTTGAAGTACGCCAACGCTTCCCGAATGGAAGTACGATTAACCGAAACTAGCTTACATCAATTAGTTTTACGTATAGTAGATGACGGTATAGGGTTTTCTCTCGAAGAACTTACCCGGCGTGCTCAGGTACGATCCGGCTTACGGAATATGAAATTGCGGGCTGAATTGCTGGGAGGACGCTTCCAGATTGAATCCGTTCCCGGTCAGGGAACGATTATTGAAGTATCTTTGTCTCAGTAATTATAATTATTTTTAAAAATAAAAAAGTGGGGAATAGTATTCAGTCTGATATGTTTCGTTACTTTGGAGTACAATCCTGTGGTTACTGCTTCCGCCAAGCAAAACCATAGCTGTTCTTTTCTTTTATATAACCGTCAATGAAACTAATGGCAAAAATTCGAGTACTCGTCGCAGATGATCACACCGTAGTACGGAAAGGGCTTAGAATGCTGCTAGCCGATGAAGATTCAGTAGAAATTGTGGGAGAAGCCGCCGATGGTCAGGAAGCTCTGGAGAAAATCCCTGAAACTAAACCCGATGTGGTTATTCTGGATATCAGTATGCCCCGCCTGTCCGGAATTGAAGCCGCTAAAGCCATTGCACAGCAGTATTCAACCGTGAAAGCTCTGATTTTCAGTATGCACAACAATCAGGATTATATTCTGAAATCCGTTGAAAGCGGAGCCGCAGGCTATCTGCTGAAAGATACGGATAAAGAAGAAATCTTGTTGGCTTTGCAAAAAGTATCGCAGGGTGATAAGTATTTCCCTCCGACCATTTCGTCTGTATTCGTGGACGCTTTGCTGGGCCGTAGTCGCGGACGCACGGCTACGCGTGGCAATGACGACAGTCCGCTGAGTAAACTTTCCCGCAAGGAACGTCAGATTCTGACCATGATTGCAGAAGGCCTGAATAGCCGGGAAATTGCTGAAAAATTAAACCTGAGTATTCGTACCGTAACGAACCACCGGGCGAACATGCTGCGTAAAACTAAAGTAAAAAATACCGTAGAACTGGTTCGTATTGCCGTGGAAGAGAAAAAGTCCTAAGGTTTTACGTACTTCGCATACCGTTTTCCGGAAGGGGCACTCCCAGAGATTACATGTACTCATTCGGAAAACATACCTGCGAAAACCGTAAATAGACTTCCTGCATGATTCAGACGCACCAATTGACGTTTGCTTATAGCCCAACGAAGCAATTCAGCTTTCCCGATATTGAATGTCCCGATCAGGATACGCTTCTGATTCTGGGACGTTCGGGACGGGGCAAAACAACCTTTCTGCACTTGCTGGCTTTGTTACTTCAGCCACAGGGCGGACAAATTCGCATTGGCCAGGAGGATATATCGCAGTTTTCGCCCAGCGAAGCAGCAGCGTTCCGGGCCAAACACGTAGGCCTGATTTACCAACGGTCGCATTTCGTACGTTCACTATCGGTACTGGATAATCTGATTCTGGCTAATTATCTGGCCGGAAGAAAAGCCGATACCGAAAAAGCCCGTCAACTGGCTCAAAGCCTGGGATTTGCGGAACATCTTGGTAAAAAAACGCATCAACTCAGTTGGGTGAGCAGCAACGGGTAGGCATTGCCCGGGCTCTGATGAACGAACCACAGGTAATTCTGGCCGATGAACCTACCTCTAGCCTTGACGATGAAAACTGCTATCTGGTCGTGGAGCTACTCAAGAAACAATCGGCTCATCTGGGGGCCAGTCTGGTCGTGGTTACACACGACGGCCGACTGAAAGACGTATTCCCGAAGCGAGTCGAATTGTAAAGCTATTCAGACAGATCTCAGAAAAATCCTGCAGAAATTATTACTATACCCTGCTACGTATCAGTAGTCAGGGTATTTTTATGTTTCCATCGGTTTAACACTTCCCTACCATGTATCGTCTTTCTGCTCTTCTCTTGGGCTTACTAATTTCGCTGGCAAGTTTCGGGCAATCGTCCTTACGCAAGGCTATTCAACAAATCGCCCAAAGCTCCGGGGGAACCGTCGGCGTCTCCATTATTCATCTGGAAAGGGGCGATACGCTTTCCTTGAATGGTACCGGACATTTTCCGATGCTAAGTGTCTATAAATTTCCGATTGCTATAGCTCTGTTGAACCAGATCGAGGCGGGTAAATTCGACCTGGATACGAAATGGCACATTACGAAAAACGAATTGCTACCCAATACACACAGTCCCCTTCGGGACAAGTACCCGCAGGGAAATGTAGATCTAACGATTCGGGAATTGATGGAAAATATGGTAGCTCTGAGCGACAACAATGCCTGTGACATTATCCTGCGAAAACTCGGAGGTACAAAAGTCGTGGAAGCCTACTTTCATCGCTTAGGTTATAAAAATATGACGATTCGGGCTACGGAAGAAGAAATGGCGACGGAATGGTCTGTACAGTATCAAAACTGGTGCGAGCCGGTGCTGATGGGACGTTTGTTGAACGATTTTTATCAGGGAAAACGCCTCAATTCCGCTTATACCAAGGTTCTTAAGGATATGATGCTCAGTACTTCTACGGCTCCTAATCGCTTGCCGGGATCGCTGCCCAAGGGTACGCCCATTGCTCGGAAAACGGGTACGTCAGGTACGAACCCGGCGGGTGTGACCGCAGCTACTAATGACGTGGGGGTAATTACGCTGCCTTCCGGCCAACACCTCATCGTGGCTGTATTCGTGATGGACTCCAAAGCGGAAACGGCAGTACGGGAGCAAACCATCGCCCGAATTGCCAAAGCCGCCTACGATCACTACAACCAGAATTAAAAGGCAGTACTTACGCCTGAAGAATCGCCGCTACTTTTTCCTGTAACAGCGGTATCATCGCTTCTTCAAACCAGGGATTCCGGCGAAGCCAGAACTGATTACGTGGTGAAGGATGGGGCAGTGGCCAGTACGCCGGTAAAAAGCGTTCGGCCTCCCGCACGGCTTCGGTCAGTGGTTGCTGAACGGGTAAATACTGCCGCTGAGCGTATTGACCAATCAGTAACGTCAGTTCGATATGGGGTAAGTGACGAAGGATGGCTTCGTGCCAGTACGGAGCACACTCGGGCCGGGGCGGCAAATCGCCATTCGATCCTTTACCAGGGTAACAAAAGCCCATGGGAACAATGGCTACCTGCGTCGGATCGTAGAACGTGTCCCGATCCATGTTCATCCACAACCGTAGGCGATTACCGCTGGCGTCGTTCCAGGGAATGCCCGAATCATGAGCTTTCTGGCCGGGAGCCTGCCCGATGATGAGTATTCGGGCCTGACTACTGGCCTGCAAAATGGGTTTGGGTGGTAAGGGCAAAAACGGAGCACAAAGGGTGCAATTACGTACCTGAGCTAGCAATTCTTCCATTACGATCCTAACGGAAAAACGAGCCAAAAAATTCAGGAATCTTTGGACGGTGCTTCTTTGACCAATCCTTCCGTCAGGTCGTTAAGCTGTTTGACTTTCGCCTGAAAATCGCCTTTGATCCGCTCGCGTATGACGACCAGATTATCCAGAATTTCCTGAATATTATCGGGAATGATTTCGCTGAAAAACTCCCGCAACCGCTTGGCCAGGGTTGGCGATTTCCCATTCGTGGAAATCGCAATTTTCAGATCTCCCTTCTGGACAATGCTCCCCAGGTACAAATCGCAGAGATTTGGGGTATCGGCCACATTGGTCAGGATGCGTCGTTGCCGGGTTTCGGTTTTAATGGTGGCGTGTAAAGCGGGATTGTCCGTTGCCAGAATGACCAGATCGGTATGGTCTAGGTCACGGAGTTCAAAGGCCCGCTCGACGAGTCGGACGCGGGGGTGTTGCCCGGCCAGTTGCCGTACTTCGTCGCGAATGAGCGGGGCTACTACCGTCACCGCAGTGTCCGGACTATTCTGGAGTAAGGCGGTCAGTTTTTCCAGGCCAACGTTGCCACCACCCACCAGCAGGACATCCAGCGTTTCGAGTTTTAGAAAGACGGGGAACAGACGATTCATCAGTACATACGGATTTTGATCAAAAGTACGGATTAAAAAACGCCCGAACGAAACAGTCATTTTAATCATCGCTTCGGCAGAGGGTAGGCCTTGCTGGCGTCGTCGAGAATCAATACCCAGTCCTGTCCGTATCCCTGCGTGGGTGGAGTAAATTTCTGAGACTTCTGACCCGACACTTTCCCGACCGTTTTGCTGTCTCCCGTACGCGGGTCGTACCAGGTCGCCTGCCAGGAGGTTCCCGGAATTTTTCCGGGGCGGACTGTAAAGGGCCGTCCGGCAGCGGAGTACACGAAAGCGTAATCCTTCCCCCGCGTCGCCTGAATCCGGTCGGCGGGTCCGTACTGATTTTCTTCGATCAGCGACTGATCCGGCACCCGGTCGAGCAACGGTCGCGACTCCATCAACGCCCGTACATACTGCATCTGATTAGCCGCGGGCAGATTCAACGCTTCTTCCCAGGAAAGATGTGGCCCGTTGACGGGTTCGTGCCGGGGCGTGTACATTTGCCAGACATCGTGACAGCCGTACGTATGGCCGTGGGCACCCGCAAAAAGGTCGAAGTACGCGTACTTCCGCACATCGTACGCATTGGAATAGCCGAGGTCTTTGGCGTTGAAACACACGGGATGGTCTTCGTAAATAGGCTCACCATCGAGCACGGGTTTGGCGGGCATTCGGTTGTAAACGAAGGCAATTTTGTCGTACGTAGGCGTATCGCGGCAGTGACCATTCTGTAGCATATTGAAATCCAGCCAGCTATCCTGATGAAACCAGTGCGAAGAGCCACCCATGGTCAGTTCATTGGGTTGGGGATGAAAGGTCATCAGGGCCTGATCCGGGCCCCCCACGCCTTCGGTGACACCCTGAGCCAGGGCCCGCCAGACGGCCACGTCATCCGACTTATCACGAGGGGTACGGTCGCCACCGATCACCCATACCACATTTGCCTGATTTTTGTACCGGTTTCCCAGCCATTGGCCGAAAGTGCGGGCGTTTTGAGTCGTGAAGATTTCGGGGCCTTTCCCCCAGGCTTTGTTCAGCTTATCTCCCCAGGTTGGTAACAGAGCAATGACGATTCCGTACGAAGCCGCCTTTTGAATCACGTAGTCCACGTGCTGAAAATACGCTTCATTGGGTTGGGTAAGATCGTGGTTACGAAGGGGCTTTTCACCCAGAGCATTTGGGGTATTCAGGCCATCCAGCTCGGCCAGAGCTACGGCTTGTACCACGGTAAATCCCTGTTCGGCCCGGCGTTTGAGATAGCGGTCGGCTTCTTCCCGGTTCAGTCGGTGTAGCAATTCCCAGGCCGTGTCCCCCAGCCAGAAAAAGGGAGTGCCGTCGGCGTGAACCAGATACCGATGATTGGATGCTACCCGTAATTTCCCGTGAGAGAAAGCCTGTTGAGCCCATACGCCCGAAGTCAGCAGAGCCAGCCCCAGCGTTAAAAAAAGCGTTTTCATTGATAGAATGGGTAAAGAGGTTGCGGAAATCAACACATAACAAGTCCGGAAATTCCCGTGAAAAGATACGTACAATGAACAAAAAAAAGCCACCCCGAATAACCGGGGCGGCTTTTTTAAGGCGTAGGTTCTGCTAAGGCAGAGCTACTTTCGCCGACGCTTTGTGCGAGGCATTGTCCATTCGAATCAGGTAAATACCTGAACCCAGCGTAGAAGAAGAGAATTCTACCGTATTGCGACCAGGTTGCAGCTCCACTTGCTGCGAACTCAGGATACGGCCTGAAAGATCCATCAAATACAGGGTCGTTTCTTTCGACAATTGCTCATCACCGTAGTCTACGAATACGCGAACATTCCGCGAGGGATCGGTACTGGCTTTCATCGCGATGCCTACGTAGCCGTCGAGTTTCACCGAACGAACCGGAGAGAGCGTAGACTTGCCATCCTGATCTACCTGCTTGAGGCGGTAGTAGTGGATGAAGGCAGGGTTCACCGAGGCGTGCACGAAGGAATAATTCTGACGCGTAGCTACGGTACCTTTGCCGTCCAGGCTACCTACGGTTTCGAAGTCACGTCCGTTGGTGGAGTGTTGTACTTCGAAGAGGGCGTTATTCTTTTCCTGAGCCGTAGCCCATTCGAGTTGTACGTTTGATCCGGCAGCCTTGGCCGTGAAGGCGATCAGGGTAACGGGGGTCGGTACTTCGGTGATGGTGAGGCTCGTCGTTTGCGTAATCGTTTGAGCGGGAGAACCTGCATCCGTAACGGTTACCGTGATGTTGGTGAATACTCCGGATTGCGTGGGCGTACCAGAAATCTGACGAGTCGCAGGATTGAAGACCAACCCTGGAGGCAGATTGTTCACCGTATAGGTATAAGGACCTGTACCACCGGTAGCCTGCGGAATGAAGGCCGTATAAGCCGTTCCGGTCACACCGTCTGGCAGCGTAATGGGAGCCTGAGCCAAACCTGAAGGAGTAACCGTCAGGTTGTAGTTACGCGTAGCCGTTTGTTGCGGGTTACCGGCATCCGTAGCCGTCAGCACAACGGTAAAGTTACCGAATTCAGTCGGCGTACCCGTGATTTCACGCGTCGTTGGATTGAACGTCAGTCCAGCTGGTAAACCAGAAACAGCGTATGCAATGGGCGAGGTACCACCTGTAGCCGCGGGGAGCGTAGCTGTGTAAGTCGTACCCGCCTGTGCAGCTGCCAGCGTAGCGTCAGGCAGGATTAGCGTAGCCGGGTTGATCGTCAGCGTATAATTACGCGTAGCGGTTTGTTGCGGGTTACCGGCATCCGTGGCCGTAACAGCAACCGTAAACGTACCCGATTGCGTCGGCGTACCCGTGATTTCACGCGTTGCTGGATTGAACGTCAAACCAGCCGGGACACCGGAAGCTGAATACGTAATGGGCGTCGTTCCACCCGTAGCTGCAGGAATTGTCGTAGCGTACGTTGAACCCACCTGACCCGCAGCGAGCGTAGCATCGGGCAGTACGAGCGTGGCTGGAATTACTGTAATGGTGTAGTCCTGCGAAACCGTTTGTTGCGGTGAACCGGCATCAGCCGCCGTCACTGTTACCGTGAACGTACCTGCCGAAGTAGGTGTACCCGTAATTTGGCGAGTTGCCGGATTGAAGCTCAAGCCATCCGGAAGACCTGTAGCAGAGTAAGTAATCGGTGTGGTTCCACCCGAAGCAGCGGGCGTCGTTACGGAGAAGGGCGTTCCTACCTGAGCCGTAGCCAGCGTAGCCGTAGGCAATACCAGCGTAGCCGGATTCACCGTCAGCGAATAGGTCCGTGTAGCCGTTTGTTGAGGATCGCCCGCATCCGTAGCCGTTACTTCGATCGTGAAGTTGCCGAACTGGGTTGGCGTACCCGTGATTTGACGCGTCACCGGGTTAAAGGAGAGTCCTTCGGGTAATCCTGTCGCGGAATACGTAATCGGCGTGGTTCCACCCGTAGCGGCCGGAATCGTAGCGGTGTATTCCGTACCGACCTGAGCAGCCGTCAGCGTAGCGGCGGGCAGTACCAGCGTAGCTGGATTCACCGTCAGCGTGAAGTTACGCGTAGCGGTTTGTTGCGGATTACCCGCATCCGTAGCCGTAACCGCTACCGTAAACGTACCGGATTGCGTGGGCGTACCGGTGATCTGACGCGTTTCGGGATCGAAGGTCAGTCCAGCCGGAAGACCTGTCGCGGCGTACGTAATCGGCGTAGTGCCACCCGTAGCGGCCGGAATCGTAGCCGTATAAGGATTACCCACCTGAGCAGCTGCCAGGGTAGCGGCGGGTAGTACCAGCGTAGCCGGAACTACCGTAATGGTGTAATCCCGTGAAACCGTTTG
>NZ_NMPS01000085.1:0-263 GCF_002261125.1 Siphonobacter sp. BAB-5385
CCCACGGCAATGATGGCCTGATTCTGGGGTTGATACCAGGTTTTGTAGAAGTTACGAATCGTTTCGGGTTTGAAGTTCTTCAGGATTTCTTCCGTTCCGATCACGTTCCGCTTGCCCCACTTCGAACCGTTCATGATGACGGGAAAGTACTCATCCCGCATTCGCTGGGATGCTCCCTTGCCGCCCCGTAGTTCTTCCAGAATGACGCCCCGCTCTTTGTTGATTTCGGTTTCGTCCAGGGTCAGATCGTGTGACCAGTCTTC
>NZ_NMPS01000086.1:0-22728 GCF_002261125.1 Siphonobacter sp. BAB-5385
TCCGGCGTATTTCCGTCCGACGGAGGTAGAACTTTTGATTGGCGATCCGACCAAGTCGAAGACGAAGCTGGGCTGGGAGCCGAAGTATGATCTGGCAATGCTGGTCAGGGAGATGGTCGAGAAAGATGTGGAAGTCTTCCGGATCTCAGGCAAGATGCAGTTTGAACACATGATCGGATAATTCCCTCAACTTGATCCATTCCAGGAAACGTAAAAAGCATTCTAGTGAACGTAACCGTCGAAAAGTTAAGAGCAAACCTTCCGCACAGTAAAGTCCAGGAATGGATTAAGTTAATTTCTATTACGGGGTTAAGTCAGGCGGTCATTCAGGGCATGGGTCTGGTATGCGGGTTGTTTATTATCCGCATACTAACGCCGCAGGAATATGCCTTCTATACACTGGCCAATACCATGCTTGGGACGATGATGATTCTTGCGGATTGTGGAATCGGCAATTCAGTCATGGCTCAGGGAGGGAAAGTTTGGCAGGATCGCCAGAAGCTGGGTGTCGTACTCGCTACAGGGCTGGAGCTTCGAAAAAAACTAGCCGTAGTTAGTTTTCTGGTAGTAGCTCCTTTGTTAGCGATGCTACTGCTGCAACATGGAGCATCGCCCCTGAATACCGGGCTTATTTTGATGGCGTTGATACCCGCGTTTATGGCGGGATTATCGGATACGATTCTGGAAGTAGTACCTAAACTGACCCAACAGATTGTTCCCCTGCAAAGAAATCAGACCTTGGTCAGTATCAATCGGTTAGTGCTAGCTGTGGGGGCTTTGATACTCTGCCCCTGGACCTACGTAGCCATGCTTGCCAATGGACTTCCCCGGGTATACGGAAATCAGAAATTGCGAAAAATTGCTTACGCCATGGCGGATGAAAATCAGAAGCCGGATCCGATTGTGCGTCAGCAGATGTTTAAAACCATTAAAAGGGTCCTGCCCGAAAATATCTACTTCTGTTTATCCGGTCAGTTGACGATCTGGTTAACCTCTATTTTTGGTACAACCATGGCTTTAGCCAGTTTGGGGGCTATCGGGCGAATAGGCATGGTGATCAGTTTATTTTCCACATTATTTTCTACGCTGTTTACCCCACGGTTTGCCCGATTACCCGCTCAAAAACCCCAGCTATTCACCTATGCTATTTCAACACTGATTGGGACGAATGTTCTCGTACTGGGGATGATGCTGATGATATGGTTTTTCTCGACGGAGTTGTTATGGATTTTGGGAGAACAGTATCAGGGTCTTGAAGAAGAAATGATACTCAGCGTTTTTAATAGCTGCCTTTCTTTCGTATTAGGATGCTTTTTTTCTCTTAATGTAAGCCGTGGATGGATTATTAACCCGATTGGTTATATTCTGATTAGTGTAAGTACTACGGTCCTGTCAATGTGGATTTTTGATGTTTCTACACTAACCGGAGTATTGCAATTTAACACGGTCGTGCTTTCTGTTCAAACAGCTAGCCTGCTAGCTTATTGCCTGTACAGAATTCATAAAATCTAGTTCGGTAAAGTATAGTAAATCATAAGGATATGAAGAAGAAAATTAAATTAAAATTTACGGATTTTTATAGCAAAAAATCACACGATTTTTTGTACTTCAAAGCATTAATTGAATCAGCTTACGAAATTGAAGATTCGGAACAGCCTGATTTTGTGTTTTATTCCATGTTTGGAGATGATTATTTAAAATACGACTGTGTTAAGATATTTTATACCGGAGAGAATGTAAGGCCTAATTTTAATATATGCGATTACGCCTTTGGTTTTGACTGGATGAGTTTTGAAGATCGATATCACCGTTTACCCATCTATAAAATATGGCCCAAATTTAACGAAGTATTAAACCTGCCTTTAGTACAATCGAAAGATTTGGTCAATCGAAAATTTTGCAATTTTATTTATTCCAACGCTTCGGCTTCTTCCGAACGGGGGAATTTTTTCGATGCGTTACAGACGTACAAGCCCGTCGAATCCGCGGGGAGATACAAAAACAATGTGGGCTATCTGGTAGATGATAAGCTTGCCTATATGGCACAATTCAAGTATAGCATCGCTTTTGAGAATGTATCCAGTAATGGCTATACTACTGAGAAGATACTTGATGCTAAACTGGCTGGAACTGTACCGATTTATTGGGGTAACAAATGTATTAGTAAGGAACTGAACCCTAAGTCTTTTATTAATTGCCACGATTTTGAAAATTTTAGCGAAGTAATCAGGTATATCGATCAGTTGGAAAAAATGAAAAGGATTATTTAACCATGCTGAATGAGCCATTGTTCATAAATAATCGCATTCCTGATTACCTGGAAGATCAGTCTTTGATTCGATTTTTATCAAATATTTTCAATCAGGGTCCTGTTTTATCCAGGCGTCGCTGTGGATTATTATTTGAAAAAAAGGTAGAAACAGAATTGATAAACTACCACAAGATTCGAAGTAGTCCCGTGTCTTACTTCAATTATATGACTTCTAAAGTTTTTGCGAAAGCGAACAGATTCCTGGTGAGGTCAAACTCCATGGCCCCGAAAATCATTGGTTAATCCAGGCGGTATGACTCGTTAATCCATAAGGCTATGTTTAAGGTTTCCATTATAATTACTACGTATAAACGACCTGATTTGGTGGTCGAAGCCATTCAGTCGTGCCTCTGTCAAACGTACCCACCCTTCGAAATTATCATCGGAGATGATTCGCCGGATGATGTAACAAAACAATCCATCGAACAGCTACAGCTAACGTCGAATATCCCGATACATTATATTCATAATCAGCCTGCTCTAAAGCAGGCTCGTAACGTGAACATGCTGTTTGATGCCGTAGAGGGAGACAAAACGGTATTGTTGCACGACGATGATTTACTCCTTCCGGGAGCCCTGGAAATCATGACGCAGGCTTTTTCTGAAAATCCCGCTATTGACATTGCTTATGGAAAGCAGTACGTAATCAATGAATCAGGCCATATTGAGTTTGATAATTCTGAGAATTTCAATCACTCTTATTTCCGAAGTACGCTTTATAAAGGGAGTGTATTAACCGCTTATGAAGCAGGATTAAGTCAGCAAATTCCTAATAATGGGTACATGATTAAGTCCGCTATTATAAAAAAGACCAAATGGCGGACCGACATCGGTAATGGGTGTGAATATGAATTTGGGTACCGTTTAGGTGTAGAAGGGTATAACATGTATTACATCGACACCTACACAAGTAAATATCGGGTAGCGGCCAATTCGATGTCTGGCTCACGTACCGATGATGCGGCCTATCAGACGTATTTGATTCTTAAAAATGCTCCGAATCATACGGAGCGGGCAACAAAAATCAAAAGGCAGCGATTAACAGAACGGGCCCCCATCGCGATCACTCAGGCTATCTATACTTCGTCAAAAAAAGAAGCCGCTTCGATACTATTCAGTCCCTGGTATGGTTTACGAATTTTATCACCCCGAGGCTTCAAAAGATTACTGCTATTAGCCGGTTTTATTAATTAACAATCAATTTCAAAAATTAAAGCGAACACGGATGATTATCGTTGAGCCTAGTTTTGGATTAGCTAATCGAATGCGAGTGATTGCTTCGTGTATTCGATTAAATTCAAAACTCAATAAAGAGGTAACCATCGCCTGGCAGCAGGTAGCAGAATTAAACTGTCCGTACGAAGATTTGTTCATGCCTTTGCCGGGCCTTAACGTAATTAACAAACCTGGTTTTTACGCATGGATTAAAGCTACTCAGCAAAGCAATACCTTAAAGAAGGTTTCTGCTGCTGTAATTAATTCTTTGCTGGGTATAGATTATTGTATCAAGTTCAATCCGCTGGGAAACGAAGTTCACAAAGAGAGTGAAGCTGCGATTTTTGAAAATGTAGCCCGCTACAAAAATATTTACATAAAAACCTGCGGCGAGTTTGGTGAAAAGGACGACGTCTATCAATTGTTTCGACCGATAGAAGAACTGCAACAACGAATCGATGAACGGGTAAGTCGGTATTCCGGAAATACGATTGGATTACACATTCGTAGATCCGATCATAGAGACGCCATTGCCAATAGTCCATTAGAATCTTTTTTTACATTAATCGATCAGGAAATAGCTCGTTCCTCTGAAACGACTTTTTACTTGTCAACGGATGATCATACGACGGAGCTTCAATTAAAACAGAAGTACGGAAAGCGAATCATAACGTATGAAAAAGATTTTTCCCGTAATTCTTCCCAAGGAATCAAAGATGCGTTGGTTGATCTATACTGTCTGGCGAATACCCGGAAAATCTATGGTTCTTTCAATAGTTCCTTTTCAGATATTGCCTCACGCATCTACGGCATAGAGATTGAATTTGCGACCCGCAAATCAACGACTTCTCAATTGGTATAAACCGTTACCCTGGAAGCTACGTACAGACCTGCATCAATGAAAAAGATTCTCATTCTTTCGCACCGATTCGACCCGGATATTGGCGGCATCGAAACCGTATCCGAAATGCTGGCAACGGCATTTGTCGAGCAGGGATATGACATTCGGTTACTAACCTGGACGGTCGGCGAAAGTACCAAGGAGTACCCGTTTATCATCACGCGTAACCCCGGAGTAAAGGAATTGATTAAAGAGTATTTCTGGGCAGATGTGGTTTTCGAAAACAATCCCTGTCTGCGATTAGCCTGGCCTAACTTACTGACCAACCGGCCTTCCGTGATTGCCTTGCATACCTGGCTGCATCAAACGCCACAGGAAACGCTACAAAGCCGGATGAAACAATTCTGGCTGCGGAAAGCCCGGCAGGTCATCGCCTGTAGTGATGCCGTTCGGAAAGGTTGTTTCCCCGAAGCTGCCGTAGTAGAGAATGCCTACAACGAAAAGCTTTTTCGGCAATTACCGGGCCGTGCAAAAACTAAAGATTTTGTGTTTCTGGGGCGTCTGGTTTCTGATAAAGGTGTCGATCTGGCCATTCAGGCGTTTCATCTGCTGCGTACCCAATCCTCCGAGATGGTTTCGAGTACGCTAACGATCATCGGCGATGGTCCCGAACGGCATGCCTTACAAACACTGGCCTGTGATTTAAAAGTGGCCGCTCAGGTCCACTTCATTGGTTCCTTACAGGGCGAAAGACTGGTAAGCCAGCTCAATGAACACCGCTTTTTACTGGTGCCTTCGGTGTGGGAAGAGCCGTTTGGTATGGTGGTACTGGAAGGAATGGCTTGCGGCTGTATTCCCATTGTGGCCGACGGTGGGGGCTTGCCCGAGGCCGTGGGTACTGCTGGGGTGATCTTTAAACGGGGCGATGTGCATTCGCTGGTTGCTTCAATCCGGCAGCTCTGGACTAACACAGAACTACAACAGCAATTACGTCGAAATGCTGTACAGCATCTGGAAGAACACCAAAGCCCTCTGGTCATCAACAAATACCTCGAATTAATTAAAGCCGCCGCCAGAGCTTCTTAACGTACTTAGTTTGGTTTGTCCTCAATCCCATTGAAAGCGGTTAAAATCTTACGCTCACTCAAGCAATACGTATGGAAAAAGTATCCATTGTCATCCCGGTGTACGGCCAGTGGAATCTGGTCAAACGAAATATAGATGCTCTGCTATGGTTTGATAGCACTTTCATTAAAGAGATCATTCTGGTGGATGATTGTTCGCCCGAGCCCTGTCCCTTTGCGATTGATGCATCAACGGTGCGACTGATGCGGAACATTAATAATCTGGGCTACGCGGGTACGGTGAACCAGGGGCTTCGCTGGGCTTCTTCGGAAATCATCGTGCTCCTCGACTCGGATGCGTATCCCACGGGCCCTTTTGTGGAAACACTTCTGTCCATGTATCGCCAGGACCGAAGCATTGGCTGCATCGGTTTTGGAACCGTGGATGATCTGGGTAACAGCACCGGGAATTATCATTATGAGCCATCAGCCATTGGCCTCATTGCCGGACAGCTTCTTCAATCCAAATTAAGCTTTTTACGTTTTTGGAAAAATAAAGCGAAAATGCCGTTTTCCTGTGCCGTCAGTTTCCGAAAGGCCTGTCTGGAAGAAATGAGTTATTTCAACGATCGTGACTTTCCTGTACTGGAGTCGGATATTGACCTGAACTTACGCATTTACAAATCTGCCTGGAAACTGTACTTCACGCATGAAATCATCATGGTGCATAAGGGCGGAAATTCGTATAAAGTCAATTCCAAGCGGGTGCAGATGTACCACGAAAGTCGCTGGAAACTGCTGCGTAGGCATGGAATCATCCACGCTCCGCTTTTAAATAAAGACTTGCTCAAAACCCGGATCAATCTGGAAATTCTATTGCTGAACATCCTTACCCGTAGTAAAACCCGCAGCGAAAAATTCAAAGAAAACCTACGCGGTCGAAAAGAGCTTTTGAAAGCGGTCAATCAGTACAACTAAGCCCCGGATTCCCCATTTTCGATGAAAATTTTACTGAATCACCCCACAGGTAACGAGTTTGTGCGAGCCGCGGCCAAAGGCTTACTGGACGCCGAAATGCTCCACGAATTCCATACGGCTCTGGCTGTTTTTCCGAATACATTCCTGGATCGCCTGAGCGACATGAAACCGCTGGCCGACATTCGCCGTCGGGGCTATGAAACCGCTTTGCAACCGTATACGCACCTCTGGCCCTGGCGGGAGGTAGGTCGTCTGGTGTCGGGCAAGCTGGGTCTGAACCATTTGGTACGACACGAGAAAGGTGTATTTTCAGTGGATGGCGTTTATCAGAATCTGGACAAACACATTGCTTCACGCCTCAAAGCGACAGCTGGATCGGATATTCAGGGCGTCTACGCCTACGAAGATGGGGCGGCTAATTCCTTCCGTGAAGCCCGTAAGCGTAAAATTAGTTGCCTGTATGATTTGCCGATTGGCTACTGGCGGGCGGCTCGCCGACTGCTGGGGACGGAGTTACTGACGCGTCCGGAGTGGGCGGCTACGCTGACGGGTTTTATTGACTCCGATGAAAAGCTGGCCCAGAAAGATGAAGAGCTTCGCCTGGCGGACCAGGTTTTCGTAGCGAGTTCATTTACGGCTAAAACCTTGCAGGATTTCCCCGGAAAACTGGCACCAGTACAGGTCATTCCTTACGGATTTCCCCCCATCGTGAAAGAACGTTCGTATCGTTCGCCGGTCAATCGTCCGTTGAAGCTGCTCTTCGTAGGAGGACTCTCTCAACGCAAAGGCGTGGCCAATCTCTTTGAAGCGGTTGAAACCTTTGGCAATCGGGTAGAACTGACCGTGGTAGGCAAGAAAGCCGTACCGGATTGTGAAGCTCTAAACCAGGCTCTCACGCGACACCGCTGGATTCCCACCCTATCACACCCCGATATTCTGGCCCTGATGAAAACGCAGGATGTGCTCATCTTTCCCTCCCTGTTTGAAGGCTTTGGACTGGTGATTACGGAGGCCATGTCGCAGGGGACTCCGGTCATCACGACGGATCGCACCGCCGGACCGGATCTGATTCAATCGGGCGAGAACGGCTGGCTGATTCAGGCAGGGGTTACTCAGGCCCTGATCGAAGCGATTGATCAGCTCCTGCTTCATCCGGAACGGATTCAGCAGGTGGGAAAAGCCGCCCGTGACGCGGCCCGTCTGCGTCCCTGGCAGCGATACGGACAGGAATTAGCTACCGCTATTCAGACCCTCAACAGCTAAGTCATGCGTACTGCATTGCCAACCGCTACTGCATGGATACGCCCTTCCCGGAAGGCGTACACCCTGGGCATGAAAAGTCAGGCTCTAAGACGCCTCAAATGGGGTATCTACCTGTATTTGCTGTTACTGATTTTTGAAGGAGCCCTTCGGAAATGGGTGTTGCCCGGTTTAGCAACGCCTCTGCTGATCATTCGGGATCCGGTGAGTATCTGGCTCATCTACTCGGCCTATCAGGCGGATCTGTTTAAAAGCAATGTATATACGATTGTCGCCCTGGCCATTAGTCTGGTGGCGTTGATTACGACCATTTTATTTGGCCATTCCAATTTAACGGTGGCCTTATACGGCAGTCGGATTCTGCTGATTCATTTTCCGATCCTGTTTATCATGGGCCGTGTGCTGACCCGGGAAGATGTGATAAAAATCGGACGCGTGTTGCTCTGGATTACGCCGCCCATGACCGTACTCATGGCTATGCAGTTTTACAGCCCTCAGTCGGCCTTGGTAAACCGAGGGGTAGGGGGCGACATGGAGGGCGGTGGTTTTAGCGGAGCCATGGGTTTTTTTCGCCCACCGGGGACGTTTTCCTTTACCACGGGTCTAACCAATTTTTTAGTCTGGTTGCGGCCTATGTCTTTTTCTTCTGGCTGGAAAGTCCCTCCCGCGTCAACCGGGTACTGCTGCTGGTAGCTTCCGCTTGTTTGCTGGCTGCTATTCCGCTGTCGATCAGTCGATCGCTGCTATTTTCTATACTGCTTTCAGCGGTTTTTGCGATGGCGATTGTAGCCCGGAAACCCCGTTTTGCGGGAAAAATGGCCCTGGCTTTGGGCGGCTGCTTTCTGATACTGGTCGGCCTGAGTACGACCTCGTTTTTCCAGACGGCCACCGAGGCCTTTACGGAACGTATTGAATTTGCCAGCGACATGGAAGGTGGGGTAAAGGGTACGCTGATCGATCGCTTTTTGGGAGGAATGGCGGGGGCCATTGCCGATTCGGAAGGCCTGCCTTTCTGGGGTTTTGGTGTCGGGATGGGTACCAACGCCGGAGCCATGCTCATGACCGGAAAGGTTAATTTTCTGATTGCCGAAGGCGAATGGGGCCGACTCATCGGCGAAATGGGTATTCTGCTGGGTTTGAGTTGTGTATTTCTCCGGTTGTACGTAGCGGGTAAACTCACCTGGTTAGCCTTCCGGGCTATCGATACCGAAAATTTCTTACCCTGGATGTTACTCAGTTTTGCATTCCTAAACGTCATCCAGGGACAGTGGGCCCAGCCTACCGCTTTAGGATTCAGTATTTTATCGGGAGGGCTTACCCTGGCCGCCTTTCGAAAAGCACCAGCTAAATCGGCTGGCCTGCAAGTTCCAGCCAAAAAAACGGTGAACGCTTGAGTATGAACCTGGTTTTCTTTACGCACCCCCCCTTTCTGGACTCCCAAAGCATGCCTCGCTACGCCAAATGGCTCAGTGAGAGTATGAAAGCTCGCGGCCACGAAGTAACCGTATGGGCCCCCCAGCCTTACTGGTATAGGTTGCCCGTTCCCCGGACATTGAAAAAATGGCTGGGCTACATCGATCAGTATATCCTTTTTCCCCGGCAGGTCAAGCGTCGGATCAGACAACAGCCACCCAATAGCCTGTATATCTTTACCGACAATGCTCTTGGCCCCTGGGTTCCCCTGGTTGCCAGACAGCCCCACCTGATCCATTGCCACGACTTTACGGCTCAACGTAGTGCGGTGGGTGAAATTCCCGAAAATCCGACGGGTTTCACGGGCCGGAGGTACCAGGCCCTGATTCGTCAGGGTTACCGGAAAGGCACGCACTTTCTATCCATTTCGGAAAAAACACGCCTGGATTTACACCGCTTTCTGGGTTTTCGCCCCCAGACTTCGGAAGTCGTCTATAACGGCTTGAATCCGGTCTATCAGGTACGGGACGTAGAGCTTTCGCGGGAGGAGCTACAGGAAAAAATACAGATAAATCTTGCCAACGGCTACCTGCTGCACGTAGGAGGTAATCAATGGTACAAAAACCGGAAAGGGGTACTGAAAATGTACGAAGCCTGGCGAAAGCAGAGTCATCAAGTCCTGCCGTTGCTACTGATTGGCGACGCTCCTTCGGCCGAATTACAGGTTATGTGGCAGGCGAATGATTATCAGCAGGACATTCACTTTGTTTCGCAGCTTACGGATCGTTTCGTCAGTTACGCTTACGCCGGAGCCAGTGCTTTCCTGTTTCCGTCCCTGGCTGAGGGTTTTGGCTGGCCCATTGCTGAAGCGATGGCTTGCGGTTGCCCGGTTTTTACCACCAACGAAGCTCCGATGACCGAGGTAGCAGGTGACGCCGCCGTACTCATTCCCCGCATGCCCGCCGAGACGATAGCTCAGCAAGCCTGGGCCGCAGAAGCAGGGCAAACGCTGGAATCAGTACTGAATGCATCGGCAACGGCCAAAACCGCCCGTCGGGAGCTGGGGCTTGCCCAGGTACATCGCTTCAATGCCCGTCAGGCCATTATCGAAATAGAACACATCTACGAGGGAATTCTGGCCCGTACGCAGACTACCCTTCCGCAAACGGATCTTCAAACCGCATGAAAATACTCCACATTACGGCAACGATGGACCCCGCCACGGGTGGCGTAAGTCAGGCCGTCCGGACGATTATGGAAGGATTGTCGCAGGAAAATATTCAGAGTACCGTCATTTCACTGGATGCTCCGGAATCGCCTTTTCTGAGCAATGAAAACTTTCTGGCTCTGGGGCCGGGACAATCGCCCTGGAAGTACAGTGCCCGTTTGTTACCCTGGTTAAAGGCTCACCTGGATTATTACGATGTAGCCATCGTACATGGTTTGTGGCAGTACCACACTTACGCCGCTTATGCAGCCTGGCATTCGCTGAAAAATAAAGGGGTGAAGCTTTTTGTCATGCCCCACGGCATGTTGGATCCGTACTTTCAACGGGCCAAGGGTCGCAAGATCAAGGCCTTACGCAACTGGGTTTTCTGGAAACTCATCGAGAATCGGTTAATCAACCAGGCCGACGGACTGTTGTTTACCTGCGAAACGGAAAAGCTACTGGCCCAAACCACGTTTCAGCCCTACGCTCCGGTAAAGGAGCAGGTGTCGGGATTAGGCGTAAAACAGCCGCCATTGTTCAATTCCCTGATGAAGGAAACGTTTCTGAAGAAATGTCCGCAATTACGCAACCAGCCGTATCTCCTGTTCATCAGTCGGGTACACGAAAAGAAGGGCGTTGATGTACTGATCAAAGCCTATACTCAGGTCAAAAGCCGCGAACCCAGGTTCCCGAAACTCGTAATTGCAGGGCCCGGTCTGGAAACGCCTTTCGGACAACGGGTTCAGGATCTGGCGAACCATGATCCGGACATCATTTTCACCGGAATGCTGAGCGGTCAGGCGAAATGGGGGGCGTTCTACGGGTGCGAAGCCTTCGTATTGCCCAGCCATCAGGAAAATTTCGGCATTGCCGTCATTGAGGCCATGGCCTGTGGTAAACCCGTGTTAATCAGTGATCAGGTGAACATTTGGCGGGAAATCGTCAGCGGTGGCGGTGGAATGATTTGTCTGGATACGCAGGCCGGCGTACAGGAAATGCTGAGCCAGTGGGCCCAACTAAGCGGTTCGCAAAAGCAGCAAATGAATGAGGGCTCCAGAACGACCTATCACCGTGAGTTCAGCGTTCAACAGACCACTCAAAAAATGATGGCTCTGCTGCATTAGTCTTTCTTATTCCCAATCCCTGGCATCATGGAGTATCAACACTTAAACCGATTTACGGTACCGGAAAGCTTTCGTGGCCGTTCCAAACTAACAATACAGTTGTGGTGGATCATACAGGGAACCCTTTTCGCCTGGTCCCCTCAGGTGCTATACGGCTGGCGTCGCTTTCTGCTCAGGTTGTTTGGAGCTAAAATCGGATCAAAAGTTCTGGTGCGATCAACCGTTAAGATTACCTATCCCTGGAACCTCGAAATCGGCGATTACAGCTGGGTAGGAGACGATTGCACCCTGTACAATCTCGGAAAAATCAGCATTGGCAGGCACGTTGCCATTGCTCATAAAGTATATCTCAACACGGGGGGGCACGACTACCAGAACCTGACGTTCGACATTTTCGCGGAATCCGTTCGCATTGAAGACCAGTGCTGGCTGACCAACGATGTGTACGTTGCTCCGGGTGTAACGATTGGAAAAGGCACCGTTGTTGGAGCAAGAAGTTCCGTATTCAAAAGTATCCCTGAAGGAAAGGTTTGCGTAGGGTCGCCCGCCCGAATCATCAAAGATCGCCTTCATTCTCACGCTGTTTTACTCTAACGTATTTGCCCATGGCAAAGATCTTAGTCACCGGAGGTTCCGGATTCATCGGAACCAATTTGATAGATGCCTTACTGAATCAGAATCTGCCCGTATTGAATCTGGATGTAGCCCCTCCGAAGAAGGAAAGTCACCGGGCCTGCTGGCTGCCCGTGGATATTCGGGATTACGAAAGTCTGCACCAAACCATTACGGAATTTTCGCCCACGCTGGTTATTCATCTGGCGGCTCGTACGGATTTACGCAGTAATCGCTTGAAAGACTATTCAGCTAATACGGATGGCGTAGAAAATTTACTCACGGTTTTAGATACGCTACCCGAGTTACGAAGGGTCATTTTTGCGTCATCCATGTACGTCTGTCAGCCGGGATACCAGCCACAGCATGGCGATGACTATGCTCCACATACGGTATATGGCGAGAGTAAGGTCCTGACGGAAAAGATTATCAAGGAAAAAAATCCAGCGTATACCTGGACCATCATTCGACCGACTTCCATCTGGGGACCGTATTTCGGGGAACCCTATGACCTGTTTTTTAAAATCATACTGGGAAGAAAATTCTTCCACCTCGGACAGCGAGCCTGTAAGAAAACCTACGGTTACATTGATAACACGATTTATCAGATCATGTCAATTCTGTCGGCTTCACCCGTGAGCGTGCATACGAAAGTAGTTTATCTCGGGGATTACGATCCGTACGATATTTCTATCTGGGCGAATGAAATAGCCGGTTGCGTCCGAATCAGGATACCGACGCTCCCCTTTCCACTCTTCCGGGTTGCGGCAAAGGTTGGAGATGGTTTACAGAAACTGAAGGTAAAGTTTCCCATGACTACCTTTCGCCTGAAGAATATGACTACGGACAATATCCTGGATTTGAGTCTGATTCGCACCCTGGCTCCAACCTTGCCGGTATCAAGACTCACGGGTACGCAACGAACCATTGAATGGATTAACAAAAGGTAAAATGAGTTAATCCGTTAATTTTATTCCTGTGCGTATTGAGTAAAAAAATGTTTTTTGGTTTTTAAAACTATTGTTAGAAATGTTTTTAAAATATTTAGATAAACTGTATTGATTTGAGTCAAACATTTTTATATTTGCTAGGAGAAAATAAGTGTCTGTTTGTTGTACACAATGTTTCTTTTAAATCCTTCTTAATCCCGCCGGTTAAGGTCCATCGTAAGAAGATACCCGCTGTTATCTATTTGCTATTTTTAAGAGCAATCTTACGTCCGTAGTGTATCTTTTGCTCTGATCTGTTGCACTGCGTTTGACTATCCCCTAAGTAATGCCAGTACGCGTACCTTTTTATTTAAATAATTGTCCAAAAATCAGCAAATAAACGCCAATATTTCTGATGTAAAGTATTTAAACTGGATAGCTGCTTAAGCTATTGGTGGGCATTATTTAAATCCATCTTAAAAATCAATGCACACGTTACCGGGAAGCCAGTAGTCATGCTACTACTTTCCTGCTCTTGCTATTTCATTATCTGTTTTAGGTACTGCAAATGCGGTTGTCCCATGCATCTCGTGAATAATTTAATTTCCGTCGCTGATGGAAATGTAAATGGATTGATTCCAGTTACCAACGTATTTTAATCTGCTCAACATCGCTTGTTACGCAGAGTTAAAAGCGACTGGAATGGCATGTCTCAAACGATAGTCGGTCCTGGTTGTCTGACTGAAATTTTAGATCACAAAATTGGTAATGAGTGAAGGTACTAGGACTTAACCCCCCTAAACAGTTAACCAATGAAAATACTACTATTTGGCATTAATTACTCGCCCGAATTAACGGGGATTGGGAAGTATACGGGAGAGCTTGGAGCCTGGATGGCTCAACAGGCACACGAAGTGGAAGTTATTACTTCGCATCCGTATTATCCGCAATGGAGTGTTCATCCTTCACACAAAGGCAAACTGTGGTTTACGGAAACGGTTGAGGGAGCTGCCGTCCACCGTTGCCCCATGTATGTGCCTCAAAAAGTAACGTCAGTGAAGCGAATCATTCATGAATTTTCTTTTCTGATCAGTAGTCTGTTTTACTGGATACCTATCTTTTTTTCTTCTAAAAAATTTGACCTCGTTTTCTGCATTGCACCTCCGTTTCACTTAGGCTTCATTCCGTTTCTGTATGCGAAAGTAAGGGGCGTACCTTTTGTGAATCATGTACACGATTTGCAGGTCGATGCCGCAAAAGATCTGGGCATGATTAAGAACGAGCGTTTCCTGGATATGCTCTTTAAAGCGGAGCGTTACGTACTTCAGAAGGCAGACCGGGTAACGACCATTAGCCCCGGAATGCTCACCAAAATCCAGAAGAAGGGCATTCGGTCCGACAAAACTTCGCTTATACCTAATTGGGTAGATGCCGTTGAAATTGCTCCGCTGGATTCCTCCGAGTCTTTGCGAAAGGAGTTTGGCTTAGCAGAAGAAGATAAAGTGATTCTTTACGCGGGAAATCTGGGTGAAAAGCAGGGACTTGACCTGATTGTAAGTGCCGCTCAGGCTTTCCAAAAACAAAAAGAGATTCAGTTTATTGTCGTGGGATCGGGGGGTGGTAAATCCAAATTAATTGAACAGGTTGACGCTTTAAACCTTGCAAATGTTCGTTTTTTTCCCTTGCAGCCTTACGAAAAACTATCGGCTCTTTTGGCTACGGCCGACGTGCACCTGGTATTACAGAAAAAAGCTGCTTCTGATCTGGTCTTACCTTCCAAGCTTACCAGTATTTTATCAGCAGCGGGTTGTGCGGTGATTACCGCCGTTCCGGATACTACCTTATATACGATGGTTGAAAAGCATGAAATGGGTATTTTGATCGAACCCGAATCTGCCTTAGCATTAGTGGAAGGCATTACGTATGCGTTGACCTGCGATCGTTCGGTATACCAAAAGAATGGCCGGGCCTATGCGGAAATGTATTTAAGTAAAGATGCTATTCTTAAGGATTTTGAATCGTTTTGTTTGTCCTTTAGAAAGCAAAAAACGTACGTTGTGTCAACGCAGGAATTAATCCCGGTAAGTGCAGAAATTTAAATGATCAGTATTCCTTAAGGACATGGATACACTGCAATTGTTGACGTATGTAATTCGTTAAGCCGCCTTTGCTATATTTAATTTATGCTTATCAGGTTGTGCAGGATATACTATTCTGTATAACCTGATATGTGCTTATATACAGGATTTAATATGAAAAATATTACAAAAAAATAGGTTTAACTATTGACTTTTAAAATTTGAATATTACCTTTGAATCATCAATTGAATAGCGGTTCAGTTGATGATTTTTTGAACTCCTGTTGTGGCGGCAACAGGAGTTTTTTTTGTATTTATTACTTTCATCAACTAGATATAGTAGTGATAATTTGTTTAATCAAAGCAAAATTAAATGTTCTATAAAAGGTGATCTATTTCTCTATAATCGTGTAAATTTCAGAGAAAATTTATACGATTATAGGCTTTTAATAAGTATTGATTTTTCCGTTCATACATAGGCCTTATTCAATGATTAACCCTGTTCAGTATTCCCCGCCTTTCCCCTATGCTACACCGTATATTCGTCGCTATCGTCCTCCTGTTAAGTGCCTCTCTGACGTATGGGCAAACGCCTCTGTTGCCCTATCCCGATACGACTTCGGTAGAGGGTATTCGCTATCACGTGGGTGTAGACGGACTGGCTACTACCAATGCCCGCACGCCGTTCTGGTTTCATGCCAATCAGTTTGGTACCGTTCCCCTAACCGCACCGGCGGGATTGCTGCGAGTGGGCCTGCGTGGGTTGTGGGGAGACGTTCATGCCTCACGTAAACCCGTGTATTCGATTAGCATTGAGTCGGTTGGACAGGCTAGTATAAAAACGAAGCTCCTGGTACCCGAAGCCTATGCGGGCATCCGTTTGGGGCATACTGAACTATACGCGGGCCGGAGGCGGGAAATAAATGGCTTAACCGATACCTTACTAACATCGGGTTCGGTGACCTGGTCGGGTAATGCTCTGCCCATAACGCAGATTCGCCTGGGTACGCGTGAGTACGCTCCCTTAAAATTTACCCGGAATTTTGTTGCCCTGAATGCCTTTATCAGTCACGGCTGGTTTGCCAATACTGATTCCATGAAAAACGTGTTGTTACACGCCAAATCCATCTTCGTCCGTCTGGGTAAACCCGAAGCCCGGATACATTTGTACGGGGGCATCAATCATTTTGTTCAATGGGGCGGGTACTCGCCCTATATTCAGGATACGTTTTTGGCGAACGATGGCCGGATGCCCTTTTCCTGGAGAACATTTGGGAAAGTGGTATGGCCTACGGCGGTGGAAGATAATGCCGACGGACAATTCAGCGGTATTGATACGCTCAATCGCGTGGGCAATCACCTGGGTTCACTGGATGCGGGTCGGAGATTAACGGTTCGGGGGGGCAGTTTCTCTTCTACACCCAGCATTTATACGAAGATCTGTCCGGCCTGTCGTTCAAGAATTTTCCGGATGGTCTGTTTGGTGTTCGCTGGAAAACGAAACCCAGGGGCGGGGCTTTCAAGTTGCGTCAGCTTACCCTGGAATTCATTACCTCGCTCAACCGTAGTGGGACAGGAGCCAAGGGCCACGACGATTATTTTTACAACGGGCAATACCTGGACGGTTGGGTGCATCGCCGGTTTGTAATCGGTACGCCGCTTTTTATTCAGGGACGCGATTTGCCGGGAGCCGTGCGGCAGAGAAATACCTGGTTTAACCGGGAACGGCCCGTCAGCAACAATGCCGTACAATCGCTGCATTTGGGGGTGTACGGAATCTGTTTTCATCGCGTCACCGCCTTACTTCGTACGACGATCAGCCGCTACCATGCCCTGAATACCGGAGATACGTACCCGCAGGTTTCGCTGGGGCTTGAACTTCACCAGATACCGCTGCCGGGCAAACTGGAAGCGAGCGTCAAAGTAGGGTACGATACCGGGGAAATTTTTCAGTCGAACTGGGGCGTAATGCTTTCCTGCCGGAAACTGGGCTTTTTACGGTGGTGAAACCGGCTTCAGATAAAGAAAAAGCCCGTTCAGCGAACGAGCTTTTTGCTTGCTTATGATGAGGTAATGCACTTAATTCTTCTTGAAAGCCACTTTTACATAGTTCTCAGATTCGGGTAGCGAGGGTAGGGTACGAGAGCGATTCAGAACCTGGCTCAAGGTCGCATCGAGTCGTTTGACTACTTTTTTTCGACTGATATTCAGCCGAAGATCTTCGAGTTTTTCCTCGTAAATCAGGATTCCATTTTCCGCGTAGAAGCGAACGATGGAGCCTTGTTTCGTACGAAGGTTGTCTTCTACTACCCAAAAGCCCGTTTTAGGCTGCGATTCCTTTTTCTGAGCTTGAGCGGCTGTGCCAAGCAGGGCTAAAAAGAATAGGGTGGCTAGTTGCTTTTTCATGACGATTATAAATGAAGGTTGATAGCTGATGGATTAGTCGTTGATGGACGGTTCAAAAATAACAGCGTGAAAATAGTCTAAACGAGGAAGTAGTCCGGTAGCTGCTTTCGTAGGTCAGAGAGCAGCGTTTGAGTCTACGGAGTGTACTGATCGTCGGTAAAAGTCATTCAGCGACGGAAGCCCGTCGTTCGTAGAAAAATCGGTTCACTGGGCGGAATTCCGCTGGCATTCCGCTAAATTTCAGAGAAACCCGTGCAACGAAAAACGCATGTAGGAATCTTTAGTTGACCATGAAATCTACCTTCGGCTATCACTTCATTTTTCTACCAAACCCCGGGACCGGATTCGGCGGCACCTGCTGCTCTGGATGAGCTGGATTCTGTTTTCTACGCTGATTTATCTGCCCGTGAATATGCGGGGCGTGGAAACGCCGGATACGCAGGTGTTTCTGCTGACCCTCATCGAAGCCATTTGTTTTACCATTTTTTCGCACGCCGTATTTGCCTATCTACTAGCTTACTGGCTGATTCCCCGCTTTTTCTATACGAAACAATTTGGATTTTTTCTGGTGGGTTTTATTGGAATCATCATTGTTCAGGCGGTGGGGGCCTTTGCCGTGGGCGAACTGGTGCTGCGGCATTACCGGGCCATCATTAAGTTTCCGTTTCGAAACCACAGTATTCTACTCGGATTACTCGCGGGTGTACGGGGTGGTACGACGATTGGTGGATTCGTAGCGGCCATCGTCATTATGAAGAACTTAGTGAAGCAGCAGGAAGCCTTTGGGCAGGTACAACGGGAGAAACTCGGAGCCGAACTACAATTACTCAAATCGCAGCTGCACCCGCATTTTCTGTTTAATACGCTGAACAATCTCTACGCGTTGACGCTAAAAAACTCCCCGCGTTCGCCGGAAATCGTTCTCAAACTTTCGTCCCTGCTTCGGTACATGCTCTATGAATGCAATGCCGAGGAAGTACCGCTGGAAAAGGAAATTCACTTTTTAAAGCATTATATCGAGCTGGAGCAATTGCGATACGGTGATCGGCTGGACGTTTCCCTGCAAATCAGTGGAGACTATACCGGGAAAAACATTGCACCGCTGTTGCTCATTCCTTTTCTGGAAAATAGTTTCAAACATGGTACTAGTACCCAGCTCGATCAGGCCTGGATTAGTCTGGACCTGTACGTGCAGGATGATCAGTTGTTTTTTAAACTCATCAATAGCCGTGATGCGGAGGAGATTCGTACGGGCATGGGCGGAATTGGCCTGCAAAACGTTCGCAAACGTCTGGACTTGCTGTATCCCAACACCCATGAACTACGGTGTGTGGAAACCGAAGATACCTTTCTGATTATACTTAATCTGGCACTCCATCCGAGCGTAACCCGGATGGAAACTGCAACTACCGTTTCTGTTTAACCTTCAGTCGCCTTATGTCTAAGACTCGCTGTTTATTAGTAGATGATGAACCACCCGCTCTGGAAATTCTGGAATCGTATCTGGAAGGACTGGATGGCTTTGAAGTGGTGGCATCCTGCTCCAACGCTATCCAGGCGTTTCGGATTTTGCAGGAAAAACCCGTGGATGTACTCTTTCTCGACATACACATGCCGAAATTACTGGGTACGGATTTGCTGCGAACTCTGCCCCATCCGCCTCAGGTAATTTTTACAACGGCTCACCCCGAGTTTGCGGTGGATGCCTTCGACCTCGCTGCGGTGGATTACTTACTCAAACCCATTGCCTTCGACCGCTTCTTACGGGCAGTGGCCAAAGTAGAACGGCCGGATCAGAAACCGCTGCCTCTACCGGTGGAGAAAGAGCAGAGTGTAACCAGTCAGGATGCCTTTTTGTACTTTCGGGCCGATCGAAAAATGGTGAAAGTGTTTTTGAAGAATATTCTGTACATCGAAAGCCTGAAAGATTATGTCAAGGTAATTACGCAAAACGAAAAGCCGCTGGTGGTCAAACAATCCATGAGTGCCCTGGAGGAAACCCTTCCCCAGCGGGAATTCCTGCGGATTCATCGTTCGTACCTGGTAGCTATCGACAAGATCAAGGCCTATACGCCCACGCATCTGGAAGTAGGTGGGCTGGAATTACCCATCGGTCGCCTGTATCAGAAAGAGGTAAGCCGGGCCTTGACCTCGTCTGCCTTGACGTAAAAGAAGGGGTAGAGCGTTGAATGGAGCATCCCGAAGGTATAGCCTTTCGGGATGTTTTTTTGAAGGACTGGAAACGCTATTAGAGTCTATCTCGTATAACGAGCCGATTTTAAGGTTCAGACAAATATTAAAACGTAAATATTTTAGCAAATTTTATAAGTAGGAACTAACGATAATTACTGGGGAAAAGCTGTAAATCCCCTCTGCCGGAACAATAATTTTGCGAAAACATATCGCCCGCCGGCGTACAGTAGGTATTAAAAAGCTGCTGTGACGCTATTCTCCGGGTAGCAATTAGCTACCCCATTGAGATTCATTCATTTATACCGTATTGCTTATGATGAAGTTATTGCATCTTTTTTTCCTGAAACCACAAAAAAGTTATTGGCTAGGCTTACTCCTGTTGTTGAGTACACTTCCGGTGTTAGCTCAGGATCAGGTACCCATACTGGCCGATTCAGTTCATGCCATTCCGGATACGCTGCTTTTCAAAATTCAGAAAGCCCAGGCGGCGATTACGGAAATCAACGCGGCCAACAAAAAAGAATACGGCGTTAATCGCATTCAGGAGGGGATCGAACAGGCGGAAACTACCATTAATCCGATCAAAGCGGATCTGACTACCTCGGGCTCGACGTTACACGCCAAAGATTTACAGAGTTACAGTCTGATTTTAAAAGACGCCCAAACGAAGCTTACGGCCTGGCAAAATAGTTTGTCCAAGGCCAGTAACGATTTGCAAAAACGGGCCAATCAGGTCATCGGGCTTAGTAAAGACTCGCTCCTCAACGTAACGGAAACGGATGTTGCCGAAAAACAACTCTATACCGCTCAGCTGACCGAACTGAAAATTCGCTTACAACGCTCGGGCGAGCGGACCACGGCCAAACTCGACACCATTAGTCGCTTACTGGCTAACGTATCCGCTCTGAGTCTGACCGTAACGGACCTGCAAAACCAGGTACAGGAGCAGCTCCGAACCTCCGGCGAAAATGTGTATTCCAAGGAGTCGCCCTACCTCTGGGAAGCTCCCAATCGGGTGGACAGAACCAACGTCGAGCGAATTGTCAGTTCGTCTTATCAGGGCCAGAAAAAAATCCTGAGCTATTTCCTCAATTCGGCCTGGGATAACCGCGTATTGCTTTTGCTAACGGCGGCGGCCTTCTTCATCTGGGTGTATTCAAACTTTAAAAAGGCCCGTAAGCTCGAACTGCGTCAAAAACTGGGGGACTTAAAATTTCAGCACATCACTCCGGTACCGATTCTGGCTACGTTCATTGTACTATTCAACCTGCCACCGCTGTTTGAGCCAGATTCACCCTCGCTGTACATTGAATTAACCCAGTTTTTCCTGCTGGTCTGCTTGACCATCAGTTTGAGAAGCATTGTCAAGGGAGAGGATCGCAAGCACTGGCTGATGCTGGTAGGACTGTATATGACGCTGATTATCGTCAATACGCTGCTGAATGATTCACTATACCTGCGGCTGGGCCTGTTGGCATTGAATGGTACGTTCCTGTATCTCGGGATGCTGATTTACCGCAAGCTCAAGCAGACGCCGGTGAAGGAGCGGTTGATTAAACCGGTAGTTATTCTCTACCTGGTTTTGAATGTACTGGCGATTCTCCTGAACATTTTTGGCCGGGTAAGTCTGGCGAAAGTGTATAGTATGACGGCCGTCATTGGCCTGATCCAGATGGTGGGACTGGATGTATTCATTCAGATTCTTTCCGATGCCCTTGAATTACAGATTAAGCTAAGTGCCTGCTCCGAAGGGATCTTCTCCCGGGTAAGCATTCCGCGTTCCCGAGCGGCCTTCCGCCGGGCCATGACGGTAGTTGCCATCATTCTATGGGTACTGGTATTCTTCATTAATCTGGGTGTTGCGGGCGGCGTATTTGCTCTGTTACAGCAAATATTGACCAAGACCCGGACGTTTGGTAGCGTGACCTTCACGCTGGGTAATATCCTGCTGTTTGGTGTGATTGTGTACGTAGCCAACCTGCTCCAGAAGCATATTGGTGTCCTGTTCGGAGAATCGAGCGTTACGTTTGACAATAAGACCGAACGGAAAAGCTCCAAGCTGGTACTGATTCGACTGGTTATTCTGATTTTGGGAGTATTGATGGCCATTACGGCTTCAGGAATTCCCATGGATCGATTGACGGTGGTACTGGGGGCTCTTTCAGTTGGAATTGGTCTGGGGATGCAGAATATTGTGAACAACTTCGTATCCGGTATCATCCTGATTTTTGAAAAACCCTTCCAGATTGGGGATTACGTAGAACTGGCCGATAAGAAGGGGAAAGTACAGGACATTGGTATTCGTTCCAGCAAAATGCTAACCCCGCAGGGATCGGTCGTCGTCATTCCCAATGGTGATTTATTGTCGGGTCGTCTGGTGAACTGGACGCTGAGTAATTCGTACCTGAAAACGGAACTTACGTTCAAGGTAAATGCCGACGCCGATCTGGACAAGGTGACTAAAATTGTGGAAACCGAAATCGGCAAATTAAATGATTCCCTTAAAAACATACCGCCCGAAGTGCTGGTCAACGCCATCGCCGCCGACAGCATCGAACTGAAAATACTGGCCTGGGTGACGAATATTTATGTCGAAGCTAACTTCAAAAGTCAGTTACTTACCCGGCTGATGGTACGGTTCAAGGAAGCGGAGATTAAAGTAATGTAATAGGTAGGTTTTGTTTTAGAAAGATCAGCTGACTAATAAGGTTACGTTCTGCTGAAACTGCTCGTCTCTCCGTAGGAAGTTAGATTTCAAACAATTATCAACAAGTAACTGGTGTTTAAAAGTTAGCATTTCGTCCGACATACACGGCTGGTTTTTAGTCCATATCGCGAACGCTGCTCTTTTCATCCTACTCAAGGCCAACGCTTTGCGGATGAAAAAGGCGGCTTCTCGCGATAGGACGGGGATCGGGTTTCTGTCGACCATGAAGGTATTCGAATATATTTTAACAACTCGCAACAAACAACTTTTAGAAGATATAAGAAGATGAAAACCCCTCCCGCCTGTAAGCATTCCATGCTGGGCCATCCCATGGGGGCCATCCTATGGTGGGAACAATGCGGTGGCCTGGAGCTAAGCTAGGCAGTT
>NZ_NMPS01000087.1:0-12889 GCF_002261125.1 Siphonobacter sp. BAB-5385
TCCGGCGTATTTCCGTCCGACGGAGGTAGAACTGTTGATTGGCGATCCGACCAAGTCGAAGACCAAGCTGGGCTGGGAGCCGAAGTATGATCTGGCGATGCTGGTCAGGGAGATGGTTGAGAAAGATGTGGAAGTTTTCCGCCGGTCAGGCAAAACTCAATTTGAACACATGATTGGATAGTTAATACATCAATATGAGGGAAAGACTAAAGTGTAGTTTTTCCCTCATAGTTATAATATATAATCTACAATTAAATATCAGCAACTAGCCCCTAATTACTGATAAATAAATTAAAAAATGAGTTCAGCGAAAAGAGCTATTTCGAATACATTTATTATATATGCTAAACAAGCAATAACTATTTGTATATCACTATATTCAACTAGAATAGTATTGAATACATTAGGGGCAAATGATTTTGGGTTATTTAATGTAGTCGGTGGATTAGTTACAATTTTGTCATTTTTAAATGCGGCGATGTCTGTTTCTACTCAGAGATATGTTGCTGTTAATCTAGGAACAGGAAATTTAGAAAACATTAAAAAAGTTTTTGCTAATAGTGTAATACTACATATAGGAATAGGATTAATTATAGCTTTGTTGTTTGAAATAGTAGGAGTATATTTTCTAAACCATCAATTGTTAATTAGTAGTGATAGAATAGAAGTTGCGAATAAAATATTTCATTTTGTGGTTATTTCTACCTTTGTTACTATAATATCAGTACCATATGATGCAATAATAAATGCTCATGAAAATATGACATTTTTAGCCTTAACTAGTATCTTAGAAAGTATAATAAAATTAATGATAGCATTTTATTTAATATATACGGGATATGATAAACTTCTTGTTTATGGTTTTTTAACAATGATTAGCGTTATTTTGATAAGGATTTTAAAACAAATCTATGTTAGAAGGAAATATGAAAGTACTCGAGTTAATTATATAGCTGATTATAATAAAGATTTAATAAAAGAGTTAACATCCTTTGCTGGGTGGAATTTGTTTGGTTCATTAAGCTATCTAGGAAGAAGTCAAGGAATAGCCTTGTTATTAAATACTTTTTATGGTACTGTAATAAATGCAGCTTATGGAATTGCAAACCAAATAGCAGGGCAATTAAATTTTTTCTGTACTGCAATGTTGCAAGCTCTTAATCCGCAAATTATGAAAAGTGGAGGAGCTAAAGAGATGCATAAGGTAATAGAGTTATCTATGATAGGTTCTAAAGTAGGGTTCCTTTTATTAGGAGTTGTTGCTATACCTTGTTTAGTAGAAATGGAATCCGTTTTAAATATTTGGCTGAAGACAGTTCCTGATTACACTGTTAACTTTTGTAGATTGATTATTATAGTATCGATGATAAATCAGTTAACTGCTGGGTTAGATTCAGCAATGCAAACTACTGGTAAAATTAGAAATTATATGGTAATAGTGGGAGTAGTCAAACTTTTCATATTGCCAGTTGCGTATATTTTGTTAAAAGCGGATTATGTTATTTATTCAGTATTTGTGGGGTATATAATTCTGGAAATAATTGCGGGAATGTGTAGGATTTGTCTATTTTGTAATGAAACAGGAGTCGATCTCAATAGGTTTATTTTAGAAGTAATTCTAAAGCCTATTTTTTTAACTACAGTAGCCTGCGTAATATTATTGGTTTTAAAACAAATAGTGACTTCAGAATATAGAGTGCTAGGTACTTTCTTTATTTCATTTTCTATATTTGCTAGTGGTGCTTACATTCTCATATTATCTAGTGGACAAAAAGAAAGTTTAAATAAGTTTATAATATCTAGAATGGTTAGATCATAATGTGATTGAATGTTACAAGCTAAATTAAAAATGTTAAAAAGATAATAGCATGATTTCAGTAGTTATTCCTCTGTTCAATAAAGCACATACTATTAAAAATACTTTAAGGTCGGTGCTTGATCAAACATTTCAAGATTTTGAAGTAGTGATAGTTGATGACGGATCAACTGACGATGGTGTCAATGTTATCAGAAATTTTACGAACGACGAAAGAGTAAGAATTATACAACAACTAAACCAAGGTGTCAGCGTCGCTAGAAATAAAGGCGTAGAACAAGCAATTTACAATTATATAGCATTCCTTGATGGTGATGATAAATGGCTACCTACATACTTGGAAACTTTAGCTAAGGCTATAAACGATTACCCAGATGCAGCAATGTATTGCTGTGCAGGAATAGTTGAGAATTCTAGAGATAACAGTCACGTATTACGGGTAGCCAAAAAGTACCAAGGTGTAACTAGAGAAATTGATTTTTTCGAGAATCCTCATGTATTCTTACATACAAGTGCCACAATAGTTTCAAAAGAGAAATTTAATCAAACGGTAGGGTTTCCTGTAGGAATGAAAAGAAATCAAGATTATGCTTTATTCTTTTCCTTGGCATTTACAGGGCCGGTTATATATTGTGGATTTCCATTGAGTGTATATGTAGGAGAAGTAGAAGGACAAGCTACTAGTACTCCTCTTGAAAATATGCTAAAACATGTAGTGAACAGGCATAATATAGTTTATGGTAATTGGAAAAATTCTTTACTTAAAAATAAGACTTATATAGTTTTTACGAAATATGAATTACGCCATTTAATAATGTTTCTTTTAGAAAAGAATAAGATTGATTCTGTAAAATACTTAATTGATAAATTAGATAAAGGATTAATTAATAATTTTTATGGACTAGAAAAATACTTTTATACACATAAAAATTTCAAACTTTTTAGTATCTTTTTAATAAAGATTTCTAAAGCAAAATGGCGATTAAACGGTTATCCTTTCATAGGGCAAAATTGAATTGATTCAAAAATGGAACAGATAGATAAGAAAGTACTTAAAATGACTAGGAAATTTTACAAAAAAATGTTTCCTGAGAACTTTAAGGAAGGTAGAAATTGGAAAATGTTTTCCAATAAAGATTATGCAAATAAGTTAATATACGATACATTAATGAGTGATAAGCCGGCTATGATTGGTAGATTCGGATCTACTGAAATGGCTTGCTTAATTAACTATTTAGGGATAAAGCAGAATAACAAAAGCTGGATTTCTTATGTAAAAGGCAAATCACTGATGTGGTGGTGGAATCCCAATATAGTTAATCAAATGCAAAAATGGAGCGGTTTTTTTCCGCCAGAAAAAAGTAAAATTGAGCAGTTCTGTGAGTTAATAATGCAGGATATGCGGCAAGTTGATATATTGGGTTCTTGGCTCCTTGAAGAGGAATTATTTTCTACAGAGATAAGTCAAGCTAAAAAAGTTGTATTAGAAGATATCGAACCTTTTTTTTCAAGCTTTCCTTGGACGAGAGCATTAGAGAATAAAAGAGTGCTGGTAATACATCCTTTTGCTGAGACTATTTTAGCCCAATACGATAAACGAAAAGAATTGTTTGACAACGATTTATTACCTGACTTTCAACTTAGAGTAATAAAAGCTGTTCAGAGTGTTGCGGGAAATAATACCGAATTCAATGATTGGTTCGATGCATTAAATCACATGAAGAATCAAGTCGACAGGGAAGATTATGATATTGCTATCGTAGGCTGTGGAGCATATGGATTCCCATTAGCAGCACATATCAAAAGATCAGGAAAAAAAGCTGTTCATCTGGCAGGAGCCACACAACTTCTTTTTGGTATCAAAGGTAAAAGATGGGAAGAATTCATTGTGTGGCCATATACAAACTTATTTAATGAACACTGGCTAAGACCAAGCAATAATGAGAAGCCCAAGAATGCAAACCAAGTAGAAAATGCTTGTTATTGGTAAATTAGATAAACTATGAATAGGATAAGGGTGATATGGAATGTTTTGTCTAAATCAAGTAGACGATTACTTCGGCCTATCATGACAGAGATTAAATTAAGGATGAAATATCCAACCTTAAAGCTTGCAGGAGCAGTAAGTGTTTCACAAAACTCTCAATTCGGTAAGTATAATTATCTGTCTTTAAATGTATCGTTCATAAACTCGAAAATTGACGATTATTCCTATGTCGGAGCGAATTCATTCGTTCAGAATGTTAGTATAGGGAAATTTACTAGCATAGGCCCAGATGTAAGAATTGGATTAGGGTCACATCCAACGAAAACGTTCATATCAACACACCCTATATTTTATTCGAAGGCTGCTCAAGTAGGTATAACCTTTTCAGACGAACAATATTTTGAAGAGTACCAGCCTACTAATATTGGAAACGACGTATGGGTAGGAGCTGGTGTCATAATCAGTGCAGGTACGAATATTGGTGATGGAGCTATTATAGCTTCAGGTTCTGTAGTTACGAAAGATGTTGAAGCGTATTCAATCGTTGGAGGAGTGCCTGCTAGATTAATCAGATTTAGATTCAGTGAAGACGAAATTAGCGATTTGAAGGAAATACAATGGTGGAACATGGATACCCATAAGTTAAAAAGTAATTTTAAACTTATGCATAACATTTCTAACATTAAAAAATTAACAATAGATGCATAAAATTATTGTAGGTCTTTTTCGCCTAACACGTAAGATCTTTATTAAAACATTCATACTAATAACAAAACTTATATCAAAAATAATCCTTTTAGGAAATGGTGTGAAATTTGGTAAAAATATAACTATAAAGGGGTTGGTATCAGTTGATGTAAGAAGAGGAGGTGTGATGACAATAGGAAATAATTTTAGCCTAAATAATGGAAGTTTTTTTAATAAGATAGGTAGGCAACAAAATTCAATATTCGTTGTACAAGAAGATGCGATATTAAAGATAGGGAATAATGTTGGAATGAGTTCAGTAGCTATTGTTTGTAGTAAAAAAGTAACTATAGGAGATTACGTGAAAATAGGAGGTAGTACTGTAATATACGATACAGATTTCCATAGTTTAGATTATAAAACAAGAGCAGATAATGTATTAGATAAACAATATGTAAAGAAATCAGAAGTTTCTATTGGTGATAACGCTTTTATAGGAGCTCATTGCATTATTTTGAAAGGCGTAGCTATTGGAGAGGGTGCTATAGTTGGTGCAGGTTCTGTTGTTACAAAGTCTATTCCGCCTTTTGAGATTTGGGGCGGGAATCCAGCAAAATTTATAAAAAAAATTAATTAGTATGGGTTTTAAATTGATTTCACTATACAGTATTATCTTTCTGCTAGTGGCAGATACTTTCTTTTATATCAGTATAACGGGAGCACAAGGTGCATATTTTACGCCTGTATCATTGTTCTGCAAATACAGCGTTTTAGTAATATTAATATATGTAGCTAAGAATACTAATTGGAAATTCGATTCTGAAAAATCTATTGTTGTTCTTTATAAAACTTTATTGTACTGGAATATTGTCTCTTTGATACATGCAATATTCGTAGCTTCAGGTTACTGGGATTGGAAGTTTTTATTTTTTAGCTCAGCTCTTTTTCTTTCTATACCACTTGCCTTTTTTCTAGGTAAAAATTTGGAAATATTTCAATTAGTGCTTTTCTATACAATTAATTTTGTGTTCTTATATGGCTTTTTTATAATACCATTTGCTTTAGCAACAAACGAAGAATTATACGCAAGGCTTATGATGCCTATTTCCTTATTATTAGCATTTATACCTTTCTTAAGAAACAAATATAAATATCTGTTATTGATTGTATCTGTAGTATCTATTCTTACTATTCTTGACTTCAGGACTAACATTATCAAGATCGCTATTTCCTTTTCTGTTTTATTAGTATATTATTCAACTAAAATATTTGGCCCATTCGCATTTAAAATTGCTCGCATCCTATTATTACTTGTTCCTATAGTTTTGTTGTTTCTTGCAGTTTCTGGTAAATTCAATGTTTTTACTCAATTGTCAGAAATTGATGGATATTCTGTCAAAACTGCGAAAAATGACGCTTCGAATTTAACAGCTGACACGAGAACATTTTTATATTTAGAGGTGTTCAAAAGCTTTGAAAATATAAACTATTTATTATTTGGTAAAAGTGCTGTTGGTAAGTATAGGTCTGATTTCTTTACAGATTTAGTTACTGGAGATTTACGTTATAGTTCAGAAGTCGGATTCTTGAATACATTACTTTATTCTGGACTTGTAGGAGTAATTATATACGGACTATTTATTACAATCGCTTCGCATTATGCAATAAACAGATCTAATAATTGGTTGTCAAAAATTTTAGGGGTATTGATAGCTTCAAGGTGGACTCTTTTTTTTCTTGAAGAATTTACTCAATTTGATTTTAACTTCTTCTTTTTATGGATAATTATAGGACTGGTTTCTAGTAAACGATTTAGGTCCATGAATGATTACCAAGTAAGACAGTATTTAGATGTATCTAAAGTACATGTACTTCGTTTAATTAATTTAAAATGGTTAGGTTATAAATAATTAGCTATGATTTATTTAGTAATACCTGTATTCAATCGCTGGAATTTTACAGACCAATGTTTGGAAAAATTATCAAACCAAACTAATAAAAATTTTAGGACAGTTGTAGTAGATCATGGTTCTACGGATAACACGGCACTTCATATTGCCAACAAATATTCTGATGTTATTTTGCTTAGTGGTGATTCTTCCATGTGGTGGACGGCTGCTACGAATTTTGGAATCAAATACGCTTTAAACGAAGGAGCAGATTATATCATTACTATCAATAATGATACGGTACCTAATCTGGATTACATTGAAAAGTTATATAACCATATTGAACAGTATCCAGACGTGCTTATCGGAGCCAGTGCTTTCGATGCATCCAATGGAAAAGTGATCTATAGAGGTGAAACACTGAATTGGTTTGTTGAATCGTCGAGAAAGAATGTATGTGATGCCCAAAGACCGGACAACGGGCTATTTCGGGTTTCTCATTTTCCGGGTCGAGGATTACTGATTCCCTCCAAAGTGTTTAGTGCAGTAGGTCTTTTTGATGAAGTAAAGTTTCCGCATTATATGGCTGATTATGATTTTACGCTAACAGCTGCCAGAAAAGGTTTTGATATCTATTGTTCTTATGATGCAATGATTGGTATCTGGCCTGAAGCCAGTGGGGCTAACCAATTGAAAGGGAAGAAGAGTCTTCAGTCTTATAAAAACCATTTGTTCGGTATCAAGGGAGGAGCTAACCTTCCACTTTTTTATAAATATGTGTTCAGGCACTGTCCCTATTACGCCTTGCCTTCTCATTTAACGCTTGGTACTTTAAGAAGATTAATTGGATTTTGGGTATAGTATGGACAACATCTTATTATCTGCATTTGCTTGTGATCCGACCAAGGGCTCTGAGCCCAGTAATGGTTGGAATTGGAGTGTGGGGTTGTCTAACCTCAATTATAATGTTATTTGCCTGACCCGGAGTGTTAATAAAAGTGGTATCGAATCATTTGAAGTCCCTGCTAACCTAAAATTCTGCTATATAAAACTGCCCTATGGACTAGAGAAGCTTTACCACCTGTCTACTCCTGGGATGTACATTTATTATCTGCTGTGGCAATGGCTGGCTTATCGGCGGGCAAAACGGATGAGTAAGGAGCACCAGTTCAAATTGGCTCATCATGTCACCTGGGGTAGTACGCAAATGGGATCATTTTTGTACAAGCTAGGAATCCCTTTCCTGTTTGGTCCGGCTGGGGGCGGGCAGGAGGCACCCGAAATGTTCAGGAATTATTTTGGTTCTTCCTGGTCATCCGAAATGAAGCGATCAAAGATTTCAGGACTATTAGCGAAGTACAATCCTGGATTTAACAAAATGGTTAAAGCGGCACGTGTTGTGATTGCTTCCAACCACGAAACTGAAAAGCTCGTAAAAGAAAATGGTGCGGATCGGGTAGCCATGTTTCTGGATGCTGCACTTTCCGAAAATTTTTATCCCAAGACTTTTGTACCTAAACAGATTGACGAAGAAATCAAACTTTTGTGGGTTGGTAGATTTATGCCTCGTAAAGGTCTTTTGCTGGTTTTAGATGTCATGAAGGAGCTTAAAGGCTATGGGAATATATCCTTGACAGTAGTAGGGGACGGAGAGATTAAACAGGAATTTTTAAATCGAATTGAACAATATGATTTAAAAGCAACGGTTACATGGGTTGGTAAAGTTGGTTACAATGAAGTAAGAGAATTTTACAGAAGTCATCATGTGTTCTTCTTTACGTCGTTCAGAGATTCATGCCCTGCACAACTAATCGAAGCAATGGCTTTTGGCATGCCAATTGTAACCTTGGATATTCATGGTCAATCGTTGATTGTAAATGAGAAAACAGGATTCAAGTGTATGGCAGACGATCCACGAGAGTTGATCAATGATTTAAAGGAATCAATTTTAAAATTCCAAAAAGATAAATCATTGATTACTGAGATGAGCAATCATGCCTATGCTTTTGCTATTAACCAAACCTGGAGAAAAAAATATCAGATATAGTATCAAAATATTACTCTTAACATGAAACTTGCTCCCATTCTACTTTTTACGTATAAACGATTTGAGACGTTAATTGGCACCGTTAATGCGTTAAAGGAAAATAATTTAGCATCTGAAAGTGACTTATTCATCTTTTCTGACGGTCCCAAGCGTCAGGAAGATATGGGGCAGATTTTAGCAATTAGAAAATATTTAAAAACGGTAGATGGATTCAAAAATGTGTACGTGATTGAATCACCAGAAAATAAGGGATTGGCAAAGTCAATCATTTCCGGAACTTCTCAGGTAATGGAAACATATGACCGAGTTATTGTACTGGAAGATGATCTGAAGACTACTAAGAATTTCTTAGCGTACATGAATGCTTCTCTGGATGAGTATTTCAATCATAAAAATGTTTTTTCAGTTTCTGGATTTTCCTTTGATTTAGGCACACAGAAGGATGAGCGGTATGATTCTTACTTTTTAAATAGAGGTTGGTCATGGGGCTGGGCAACCTGGAAAGACAGATGGGAAAAAGTAGATTGGGAAGTTAAAGATTATCAGGATTTTAGAAATAATACAAAAGCCAGAAAGCGTTTTTCGTTAGGAGGTTCAGACTTAAATGGAATGTTAGATAATCAAATGTCTAATAAGCTGGACTCCTGGGCTATTCGATGGTTTTATAGCCAGTTCAAATTAGAAGGTCTTACGCTTTATCCAATCCATTCAAAAGTATACAATTGTGGATTCGATAATGATGCAACTCATACCACGGGTTCAGACAAAAGGTATCGACCAAACCTGGACATTCTAGCGTCTAATACTTTTAAATTGCCCCCAGCTACTGGGATTTCTGAGTTTTATCAGAACAGATTCCAGAACAAGATGGGCGTGTACTCAAGAATTCGGTCAAAATTTGAGACTTTATTCAAAAAGATATTTTGATTATGTACAAGATTATCAGACTTCTTAAAGAGTTCAGGTTTATTTATCTGGCTAAAATTAAATGGCACAAGTATAAGATAGGTAAAGGCTTATACGCGGGTGCAGGGTAAGATTATGGGCCAAGAATTCAATAATTATTGGCGAAAACTTTTATATCGGTCGCGACTCTCAGATCGAAGCCGATTGTATCATCGGAAATGATGTAATATTTGGAAACAGAGTAGCCATTGTTGGTAAGTATGATCACAACTTCCAACAAATAGGAACACCCATTCGGCACGCTTCCGAAATACGTGATCCTGATTTTACGTGGCAGGACCGACTGAAACCAACTATTATTGAAGATGATGTATGGGTTGGATACGGATCAATTATTATGAGTGGAATTACGATTCATCAGGGTTCAATTATTGCAGCCGGTTCTGTAGTGACTAAAGATGTTGAACCCTATTCAATTTATGCAGGAAACCCAGCTCGTAAAATAAAGGATCGTTTTGAAAACATCCACGATTTACAGCAACACATTAGTATCTTATCCAGTTCGTTTTAATTAAGCTGTTTGAGGTTATTTAAATTAATATATGAGTTTTTGCTTTTATCTGCAATAGCTCTAACGTTTAAGGTTATTGTTTTGATCATTCCATTTTTATACACCAGAGTAGGTTTCTGATTTAAGAGAACTAAATTGGTAAAGAGGTTGCTTCTGTTATTATTAGTGGTGTCAGTCTGGTAAGTTATGTTGGATTGAAAATAGTTTTTCCTTGGAGATGAAAGGTTTGAATTAGTGATTTCTTCTAAATAAGGATAACTCTTTTTATAGACTTCACTCGTTATATCCACCTTCGTCTTAATTTTAGCTACAGTTTCTTCCTGTTTTAGGTAGCTATTCCAATGGCTAGACGACCAGGGTCCACCTGTTATGATTTTGCTACAATCTATAAAAATATTGTTCAGTATAGAATTGTTTGATCCACCATTGATGTGAACAGCACCAAACCCGTTTGAGCTCTTCGTTCCACAATTTACAAATAGATTGTTTTTGATAGTTATACCACCTGCTCCATCATCCATATATACAGCTGCAATTCTGTAAGGATTATCAGAAGTTATATCTTCGAACACATTGTTAAGGATTATAGTCCCTGTTGACGAGAGATCCCTGCCCGTGTATAAAGCCCCAATGTCACTAAATTCTTTACATAGATTTTTAAAATAGTTGTTTTCGATGAGGTGATTATTTCCCTGATAAGTAATAGCCTGGCCTGGTAAATCTTTTATGATACAATTGTTTATGCTTACGCCAACCCCGTCCAGCCTGATTGCAGGATTATAGCTTCTGAATAATCGTGACAAGTTTTCAAAAGTACAATAGGTTACATTGTTCATACTGGGGACCAGATTTTTTCTATCGCCTCCTTCAAAAATGAGTCCGGCCGCACCTATATTTTTGAAATCACAGTTTTTTACCAAAGTTTTGCTCGTGTTGGCTAATTTTATTGCATACAATCCCGAATTACTAAATTTACAATTCTCCAGTTTAACATTATTGGTGTTGTTCAACTGCAATAAAGCAGATTTTGAACACTTGAATACAATGTTTGATAGTGATACACTTGTTGTTTTGTTTAACACCATTAGTGGCTGTTCTATAATAGACACTTCTATGGACGCAGTACTTATGTCGCTGGTCGGCCACAGGTATATTTTTCCCTCAGCTTTGCTTATGTAATATTCTCCTGGTTGGTCTAACTCATCTAATACATTTGAAAAGTAAAACCCCCTTATTGCTTTCTTATCTATGTCGTTATCCCATTTGCCTGGTCCTCCATCGCTGGCAATAATTCCATACGTTGGAATACTAGACAGATAAACAGTTTGCTGAGTTTCGTTTAATGAATCAATGCTAATGTATTCATCGGCCCAACCCTGATTTAAATAACCTGAGATCCAGATATCTTTTTTGTTTTTCCAGGCACGCTTTTTTTTTGAATATTTTATAACTCTGTCTTTATTTTTGTTTGCCGTAAATTCAACTTTTTCAGGGTTTATTACTTCTGCTATTTTTAATTTTCTGTCATTGGGCCAGCGAGATAACTGTAAGGGTTCATCGTTAAAGAATAGTTCCATTTGTACCGGTTTTTGAGTATGACCGAAGCCTCTATCAGAAATAGATCCTATTTGATTAATCAGATCGCTACCTAAATTAAATACATAAACGTGATCGCGTGCCTCTTCTGGCAACGTATAGTAATTGCCATCTTTGGCTGTAATCTTTTTGAAATTTTCCGTCCTTAATTTTTTGCCTCCACTTAAAATAACATTCTCATTTTTATAACCTTTTATAGTTAAAATTTGATTATTGGGTTGTTTGAAATTTTCGAGTCTGATAGTTTTCTTTATTTCGTAGTAACCTTCTCTTAAGATTATTGTTGAGTTGTAACGGTTGTTCTTTGCAAAGTCTAAAGCTGCTGCTAAATTCTTTTTGGGATTCTGTATTGTTCCCTGATTGGCATCATCTCCTGTAGTAGATACATAGATTTGATTATCTGCCTGTTGAGCTCTGACTTCGATGATTTGAAACAACAGGCAGATCGCTGTTATCAACTTGATGTTTTTTCTGATTCTACGTTTGATTCTCTTCATTTTTTGTATTTTTGTTATTAGATGTGCAATTCGCTAATTAGTCATGTCAAACCGCCGATTGAAAAAGAAAAAAATTATCAGCATAGATGTATCAGCAGGTAAATACTCTACTATTGTTGATGAAATCATAAGTCTTGCTGCTTCATCTACATCTTCATACACGTGTGTAGCAAATGTACATATGCTTGTAGAGGCTTATAATGATCCTCTTTTTGCTACTGTAGTGAATGATGCTAGCATTGTTACTTCGGATGGAATGCCGCTGGCCTGGTGCTTTAAACTATTATATAATGTAAACCAGGACAGGGTTGCTGGAATGGACTTGTTACCAGATCTAATAAAAATCTGTTGTAAAAAAGACATACCAATATTTGTCTATGGAGGTACTTCTCCCATGCTTCAGCGATCTGCTGAATTTTTTCGAAAAAACTTTCCGACTTTAAAGGTAGCGGGTATGTATAGCCCCCCGTTTCGCCCCCTGACTCCTCAGGAAGATTTAGACGTTATTGATATGATTAATAGTAGCGGAGCTGGTCTTGTATTTGTAGCGTTGGGTTGCCCTAAACAGGAAAAGTGGATGGCTTCGATGCATGGTAAAATTAATGCTTCCATGATTGGAATTGGAGGTGCTTTACCCGTCTTTGTGGGTATGCAAAAGCGAGCTCCTGTATGGATGCAAAAGACTAGTTTAGAGTGGCTTTACAGACTTGGACAGGAGCCTAAAAGACTTTTTAAAAGGTACTTTGTAACGAACACTACCATGATTTTATTATTAATAAAAGAGCTTTACCTGAACCGTAAAAAGGTTTCTGTTTAATACTTTCTTCACCTAGTTATTTTTCATATTTTTTTAATTTATATATGAAATTAGCCGTTGTAGGCACCGGATATGT
>NZ_NMPS01000009.1:0-9460 GCF_002261125.1 Siphonobacter sp. BAB-5385
AAACTGCAAACTGCAAACTGCAAACTGCAAACTCTAAACTCTAAACGTTACCTCCTAAATTTGCTACCTGCAAGGCAACGAGCCATTATTAACTATTTCTTAATCATCAACACATGCAGAAAACGATACGTTTCTGGCTTTTTCTTTTATTCACCAGTACACTTCTGACCGCTCAGGCTCAGTTACAAAGTGGTCCCATGTTAGGTTATTCCGACTACATGGAAGTTATGGTGTGGGCTCAGACGAAGAAAGCGGCTAAAGTTAAAATTCAGTACTGGGAAGTGGGCAATCCCTCCAACAAACGATCTACCGATGAGGTTAATACGGAAAAAACCAACGCCTACATTGCTCATTTGTACGCCGATCAGGTAGAACCAGGCAAAAAATACGAGTACGAAGTTGGGTGGATGGAAAAAAAGTAGCCCGCCCCTATCCGCTTCAGTTTCAGACCCAGCAACTGTGGCAGTACCGTACCGATCCGCCCGCGTTTAGCTTTGCTTTCGGTAGCTGTGCCTATTTCAGTGAACCCGAGTACGACCGCCCCGGTACGCCTTACGGTCAGCAATACGAGATCTTTACGAAAATTGACAGTCTGCGTCCCGACTTTATGGTTTGGGGTGGCGACAACAATTACTACCGGGAGGTGGACTGGAGTACGCGTACCGGAATGCTCCGCCGCATGACGCATGGTCGCTCATTCCCGCAACTGCAATCCCTGCTGGCCCATACGCACCACTACGCCATCTGGGACGATCATGATTACGGCCCCAATGACTCAGACCGCAGTTTCTGGATGAAGCGTGACGCCCTCGACATCTTCAAACAATTCTGGGGAAATCCAAACTATGCCTTTGACAAAGAAGGCATTACGGGTACCTTCCAGTGGGGCGATTGCCAGTTTTTCATGCTGGATGACCGCTGGTGGCGGGCCCCCAACGAACTGGAAGGCTCGAACAAAGATTACCTGGGTAAGAAGCAGCTTGACTGGCTGATTGACGCTCTGAAATTTAGTCAGGCCACGTTCAAGTTTGTAGTTTGCGGTGGTCAGGTGATCAATCCGGCGGCTCAGTTTGAAAACTACTCCGTATACGCGGAAGAGCGGGAAGAACTGCTGAAACGGATCGCGGAACAGAAAATTCCGGGTGTAGTATTCCTTTCGGGCGACCGTCACCATACGGCCGTGCACAAACTTCAGCGATTCAACGCGTATCCTTTCTATGATTTCACCATTTCGCCCTTCACCTCAGGTCCTGCCCGTCAAACCAAAGAAGAAGCAGTATCTCCAACACTGTTACCCGAAACCGTACTGACCGAACGTAATTTTGCGGTCATGTCGCTTTCCGGTGCCAAGAACGAGCGGGTATTAACCGTAAAAGCGTACAACACCCGGGGCGAACTGAAGTGGACCAAGGAAATTAAAGCCAGTGAATTGAAATAAGTAAAGTAGTATAGTTTTAATAGACATCTCTTGTCACCAAGTAAAAGCCATTGATTATCTCACTGATAGTCAATGGCTTTTGCTTGGTAGTTACGAGTTGTTTACGGCTATGTCAAACTAAGTTGACCGCTGCCAATTGAAATACCAGCTACAGACCTATTCACAACCTCGATCCCGTACATGAAATTGAATTTATAATCCTTCCTTGATTTGCTTACAAGCTTCAGGGGTTTGCATACAGGCGTGTGATTACGCCTCCCGACCTTTGCCTCATGGAAATAAAACAAATCGCATTGGGCAGCCAGGGATTGGTTGTACCAGTAATCGGCCTGGGTTGTATGGGAATGACGGGCTTTGAAGAGGGACACATGTATGGTCCTGCCGATGAGCAGGAAGCCATCGCGACGATTCACCGTTCGCTTGAATTAGGCGGTACTTTTTTAGATACTGCCGATCTGTACGGACCGCTGAAGAATGAGCAGTTGATTGCGAAAGCCATCCATGGTAAACGTGATCAGTATATTCTGGCGACCAAGTTTGGCTGGGAAATCGACGACCACAACAAGGTAACCTGGGCCATTAATGGCAAGAAAGAGTATGTGAAGAAAGCGTTGGAGCGTTCGCTCAAAAATCTGAATACGGATTATATTGATCTGTATTACCTGCACCGCCTGGATAAAAATACCCCGATTGAGGAAACGGTTCAGGCGATGGCGGAGCTGGTTCAGGAAGGCAAAGTGGGGTACATCGGTTTGTCGGAGGTTTCGTCCGAAACGGTGAAGCGAGCCCATGCCGTGCACCCGATCACTGCCGTACAAAGCGAATACTCGTTGTTCGAGCGGACCGTGGAAGAGCGTGGCGTTCTGGCAACCTTACAGGAACTGGGTATTGGTTTTGTAGCGTACTCACCGCTGGGCCGTGGCTTCTTATCGGGGCAGATCAAAAGTATCGATGACCTGCCCGAGAATGATTTCCGCAGGGCCATCCCGCGTTTTCAGGGCGAAATGTTTAATAAGAACATTGAACTGGTTAAGGCCATTGAAGCGATGGCTGAAACCAAACAAGTTACTTCTTCGCAGTTAGCTTTGGCCTGGATCATGAGCAAAGGTATCCTACCGATCCCCGGAACGAAACGCCGGAAGTACCTGGAGCAAAACATGGCCGCAACCACGATTGACTTAACTCCGGCGGATGTATCAAGCCTGGAAAGCATCGTGCCTTTGGGTACGGATACCGGTGCTCCTTACGATGAGTTTAGTATGGGATTAATTGATTAATTTTAGGTATGAACGCCATCAACTCCATCTCGGAATTTCACCGTCTCCTGTCCTTACCCGAACCTCGCCACCCGCTGGTGAGTGTGATCAATCTGGCGGAAAGTGTTTTTTTGGAAGATGAGATCTGGAAAGGTTTTGTGAACCGCTTTTATTGTGTGGCACTCAAACGCGAAGCCAAAGGCAAGATCAGGTACGGACAGCAGCATTATGATTACGATAAAGGGGTATTGAGTTTTACCGCACCCAATCAGGTGCAACAACTGGACCTGCATACGATGGAATGCGGGTCCGGTTATCTCCTGATCTTTCACCCGGACTTCCTGTTACAGCATACGCTGGCGAACAGCATTCACCACTACGGTTTTTTCGGTTACGCAGTGAACGAAGCCCTTCACCTGTCAGCCGAAGAAGAAGATGACCTGATCACGATTCTTCATAAAATCGATAAGGAGTGCCAGCATATCGATAAGCATACCCAGGAGATCATTCTGACGCAGATTGAGAGCCTGCTAAAATACTCCAACCGGTTTTATGAGCGGCAGTTTTTGACTCGCAAGAATAATAATTCAGCCCTGCTAACCCGGTTCGAGCAGTTGGTCGATGACTACTTTACCAGCGACGCCCAGCGTTTGCTCACGGTAAAATACATTGCGGAACAGATGAATCTGTCGCCGAACTACTTGAGTGACCTACTTCGGGTTCATACGGGTCAGAACACCCAGCAACATATTCATGAAAAACTGATCGCCAAAGCCAAAGAAAAACTTTCCACAACCAACCTTTCGGTCAGCGAGATCGCCTATGCCCTGGGCTTTGAGCACACGCAATCTTTTAGCACGCTTTTCAAGAAAAAGACAAATTTATCGCCACTGGAATTTCGTCAGGCTTTTAACTGATTACTGAAAATTACTTTAGAGACTGATCATCTGGCCAAAACTAAAGGTATCAGAGAAGTATTTACCATAAAAAGGAGGCCGGGTCATTGGTGAAATGACCCGGCCTCAGCTTATACAATAGTTGCCTCTACCCTATTGCTGCTTCCTGACTCATGTTGAGGCAGGGCGTTAGTAGTTGAATTTCCACTATTTTACTTTTCTCCTATTTCAAGGTTACAAGTCTTTAATAGTATCGCCAGGGTAACGCTAACCATAGTGCTCACCCGTTAGCTACGCTACCGCCTACCGTTCCCCTTCTTTATTCGTTTGTGTTTGGTATAATCCTACGTTTCGGGTATATAGCCATTAGAAATCACCTGATACACCTGGCGTGTTGGATGCTCGCGACCCACATCTTATTTTACGAACCGATTATGAATGAACTACTAAACATTAGCGGCCGGGCCGTGGCCGTTTACCTGTTTATTATTGTGTGCATCCGTTTTTTCGGAAAGAAGGAACTCTCGCAGCTATCGGTCGTTGATCTGGTCTTTGTCTTACTGATTTCCAATGCTGTACAGAATGCCATGGTAGGCCCTGATACGAGCCTGATGGGCGGAGTAGTCGCGGCGGGAGCTTTATTTGCGAGTAATTTCGTGCTGAAAAAACTCTTGTACCGGAGTCCACGAATCAATCATCTCTTACAGGGGGAGCCCGTTTTACTGGTATATAAAGGCCACGTGAAAGATCGGAATCTGGCGAAGGCTCAAATTAGCGTCAATGAACTCGAGGCTGCCATTCGCGAACACGGCGTGGAACGCTTGCAAAAAGTTGACCTAGCGGTCCTGGAAGTGGATGGGAATATCAGCGTCATGTCGGATGACTTTTCGAAGAAGACGCGTCACAAAAGAGTCCGCCCCAAAATTAATCCTACCTAAAGTAGTTATACGGCCTGCTCAATAACGCAGGCCGTATACGTAACGCTTAGTCTTTCTTCAGAAGCATGGCTGAAGCCTGAGCCGTCGGGAAAATCAGAATATCGGCCAGTACTACATGGGGTGGCCGGGTCACTACGAATGTGATGGTTTCAGCAATATCTTCGGCCGAAAGCGGTGTGAATCCCTGATAAACCAGATCCGCCCGTTTTTCGTCACCCTTGAAGCGAACCAGCGAAAACTCCGTTTCTACGGCTCCGGGAGCGATGTTGGTAACTTTGACTCCGAATGGATTCAAATCCATACGCATGCCCTGACTAATGCTTTCTACGGCCGACTTGGAAGCACAATACACCGTTCCGTTGGGGTACGTTTGCTTGCCCGCTACCGAACTGATGTTAATGATATGACCACTTCGCCGGGCAATCATCCCAGGCATCACCAGTTTCGACACGTACAGAATACCTTTTACGTTCCCATCAATCATGGCATCCCAGTCATCGGGATCATTTTCCTGAATGGGTCCCAGCCCGTGAGCATTGCCAGCGTTGTTGACCAGAATATCGATTTCCTGCCAGGATTCCGGTACGCTTGCGAACGCTTCTTCCACGTCTTCCCGGTACCGAACGTCAAAGTTCAGCGTATGTACGTCTACCCTGCCCTGTAGTTCTTCTTTGAGCTCATCCAGTCGTTCCTGACGTCGGCCGTGTAACAATAACCGATAACCCAGTTCAGCAAAAGCCAGAGCCGTCGCTCTGCCAATCCCGGAAGTAGCCCCGGTAATAAATGCGGTACGTGACATAAATAAGTGATTACCGATGTACGGATAAAATGATAATCAGACGGTTATGAAAATTCAATTCAACGAGTGATACAAGAGAAAGCTCAACAGCCGTTCGAACGTTTGCTGTTCTTCGATGGAAGCTCCCAGCTTGGCCACCTGTACCCGATACAGGTCGATCAACCGTAAAAACCGTTCGTGATTACTGAATCGGGCAGCGATGATTCCCTTGAAACAGCGGTGAATCTGATTATAAAGAAACTTACTTGGCTTGGTGGGTTCATCGTTGAGCAGGTGATTCAATGCCTCGAGTGAACCATATTTTTCCATGAACGCAAAGCCCTGATTCAATAAAAATTCCTTGATCTGGTCGCAAACGTCGTTTAAATCCTCAGTGCTTTGCAACTTGTACCGGAAATATTTATCGTCATTGAATTTCCCTACAGAAATCACCAGCGTATTTGCATCTTCGCGGTATTCTTCGGCATTATCGAGAAATTGCTGGGCTAGAAATTCAATTTCCTGATGCCGCAAACCAATGCTTACATCCAACCAGATTTCGTTGGTTCGATACGAAGTAGAAAAGACCACATTGTAGAATCCAACCGGCGTTTGCTTTCTGAACTGCTTTCGATCCGAAAGCAATTCAAACCCATTCTCGGCGAAGAAAACACTGAGTTTTTGATACAGCTCGGTTTCAAAAGGTGTAATAATCATAAGCAATAAATCATTGATTGTCTGCTGATTAAAGTTTATTACTTCTTTAGGATTTCAAGGAAACCGGAAGTAGTTCAACTCAGATAACGGTACGCACAACGGGTCTCTATACGTCATCTCAACAGAAGGTAACACATGATTTTCACTGACTTTCAGCGAAACGACTGCCGGGTGGCAAGGTAAAAGGATACTTTAGAAATGAAAAAGATTTTATTATTTTCTGACACACACGGCTGGTTCGACGAAGCCCTGGATTCACACTGTCGCTGGGCGGACGAAATCTGGCACGCGGGAGATTGGGGTACCGGTGTGTATGAACGCCTCCAAATGTATGCCAGACCCATTCAGGGCGTATATGGAAACATTGATGGAACGGCAATACGTTCCCTGTTTCCACTGATCAATCATTTTACCTGCGAAGGGGTTAAGGTGGGTATGACCCATATTGCCGGAACGCCCGGCCGCTACAAACCGGATGCCCGTCAGCTGCTGCGGGAACAAAAACCCGACGTACTGATCTGTGGACATTCGCACATCCTGCGAGTCGAGCGGGATTCCAGCGGTATGTTATTCATGAATCCGGGTGCAGCGGGGAAAGAAGGCTTTCATCGAATCATGACAGCTCTCCGCTTTAAAGTCGATCAGGGCCGAATTTTTGACGTAGAAGTAGTAGAGCTTGGCAAGCGAGGCAGAATTCCTGACAATTTTTCCGTCTGACCCCGTACGGAATGGCCTTTTAACGAATCGAATCCGCATAACTTAAAAAAGATCATGAGTACGCTGGAAGGCATTCATACGTTACGAAAACTAATCATGGCGGGCGATAAGGTACTGGTTCGCCCCAGTGATGGTCAGCAGAAAACCCGTTCGGGTTTGTACTTACCTCCTACCGTTACGGAGAAAGAAGATATTCAGCAGGGCGTAGTCATCAAAGTAGGCCCCGGTTTTCCGATTCCGGCGGCCAGCGATCTAGATGAGCCCTGGAAAGAGAAAAAGGAAGACGTGAAATACGTTCCGCTACAGGTACGCGAAAACGATCAGATTTTATTTTTACGTCGGAATGCGTTTGATGTGGAAATTGATGGCGAAAAGTACCTCATTATTCCTCATTCTGCCATACTATTGATGGTGCGGGAAGATGAACTGAGTGAGTTGGGCTTATAAACAAAGGCCTTTTCTGAACAATTTATCAGGGAAAGGAGTTATATTTGTGGCCCTGAAAATGAAAACGATCATTTTCGCCCAATCAACATCCGGGGACGACGGGTATTGACAGCGGGTTGAAGTTGCGGGTGTAAGCATGTCGGAAGTTGGAAGAACCTTCCGTGTAAAATTCTTCTAAAACAATAGCTGGCAACAATAGCTACGCTATGGCTGCTTAATCCGGAGGATTAACCATTAGCCATCGTTCCGCCGAACCGTCACACTACCGGGTCGGAGTTCGGGACGTCGAAAGGTAGTGTCTGAGGGGCCCATTTCGCTAAGCCCTAATCAGTACCAGCGAATACGGAATCCGTTCGGTTTGTTGTCGACCTGACGAGTTCCCGACAATCGAAAGACAACTAAGCATGTAGAAGATGCGTGGCGTCCCTGTTCTGGACGAGGGTTCGAATCCCTCCGTCTCCACTGGTAAGAGAGAGTCTCAAATTGAGGCTCTCTCTTTTTGTTTTATCCACTACCGCTTTTAATCTAGCATACCTGATTCAGCGTAGTGATAGCTTTCCCCTTAGAATCAAGTACAACGGGTGAGGCAATGAATAGATCGTTCTTGACGGGCACGGACCACTTTACCTGCCCCGTAGCCTCTTCAACGGCGTATAAACGATGATCTCGGCCCCCGACGTAAATCATTCCGTTGACAATAACTGGACTAGACCTGAATGCCTCATTGGTCTGAAATACTTTTTTGAAACTTCCCGTCTCTTCATGCATTTGATAAAATCCTCCATCCTCAGCCCCCATGTACAGGTATGACTTTGAGTAAAAAGGCGAAGACCAGCCAAACCCTGGCTTTTCTGGTATATCCCAGATCAGCCGACCGTCTTGTTTCGCTAGAGATCTTAGGCGATATTCAAATGAGCTCTATATCTTATAAACAGATGTTCCGGTGAAGAAGCAAATAATCTTGTCCTCGTGGTTCCGGTAAGCCGTTGACTCCATTTTATGTTGCCTGTTTTTAAGTCCAGTCGAGTCACTTGTTCATAAGGCTTAGGAAATCCGAAGGGACTGGAGGGGTCTGGTTCTGAGGCGTATGAAAACACATACAAAGATTCATGATCGATAACAAATGGGGATTCAGTAAATTCTTTTAATGTGGTTCGCCATTTAACTGTACCCGTGGAAGCCTCCATAACGGTAATAGCACTCGATCTGATATATATTATTCCGTTTTGAGCATAGATCATTCCATGATTAGCCAGGGAAGTTAGCTCCCATTTCTTTTGCCCAGTCGTTGCATCTAAACCTATTAGATAATCAACTCCACTAGTACATAGTATGCCGTTAGTTATTACTATATTATTGGTAGATAGATTAGCCTTGTCAACCTCCACTTCCCATTTCAAATTCCCCGTCTGCACCTCGTACGCCTGAATGGTTTGATCAAGGGTTGGCATATAGAGTAACTCATTGGCTACCACAAATCCTTCGCTTACGGGATGGTCAATTTGCTTTTTCCAAAGCGTTGCTCCCGTTTGAGCATTAAAAGCATATAGCCCACCCTTGCTATCAGCCATGAAGACGGTTTGATTAGTAGTGGGTTCCACCGGAGGATTGTCTTTTTTGCAGGCACTGAAAGCGAAACACAGAAGCAGGAATGAAAAAATTGTGAAAAAGGACTTCATAAAGGAAAACGGTAGACAACGGATGGAAACAAAGATAGTGTGAAGTCGATTACATCCTCAGGCACTACATACATGCAATGCAGTACCCCTCCTAAGATCATCCTGTAACGCTTGTGTGACCTATCCCAGAATCAGATAGCTTCCAGATTAATCACAAACTGAAAATCGCCGTAGTGCTCCCTAAACAAAAGAAGCCCAACGACTGCCGAGCTTGCTTGATAGAGATTCGACCTAATGTAGAGGGTCTTCACTTCTAGGTGAAAAGCTTGATAATCGGAGCCTTCCATTTTAAGGAGACCCCTTGTCTTCGTTTAAACGTTTACTTGTTAAATCATTAAGCGAATCAAGCTAGAACAACCGGGATAGCACTTGAATCAAGACCTCTACCTCTACTGGCTTGGTTAAATGCTGATTGAAGCCCGCTTCCTGAGCTCGCTGCTGGTCTTCCTTTTGGCCGTAGCCCGAGACTGCTACAATGAATACTTCGTTGCCCCGGGGCTGCTGACGAATCAGTCGGCAGGTATCGTACCCGTTTAGATCGGGCATCCCAATGTCTAACAGTATAACGTCGGGCCGCAGGCTTTCTGCCGCTAA
>NZ_NMPS01000088.1:0-2316 GCF_002261125.1 Siphonobacter sp. BAB-5385
GGTGTCTAAAGTGAGTAGGGCAGAAGCCATCCGAATGCGGAAGACGGCTTGTAAGATTTGTTACTGATTATACAATTAAACCTATTGATTAAAAATTTAAATCAAAAGCGTATGACTAGTGAGGAAATGGTATTGAAGTTATTTGAATATGGAGGTGTTGTTAAACTTGCATCAGTAGCTAAAGAATATTTAGGTACTCCCTTAAAAAATATTCTTCTTGGAAGAGCTGAAACAAAAAACAAAACCTACGATAAAATAAAAGATGCACAAGCTGATATTACCACTATTGGTCTCTTATCTCCTATTATCAATGATCAGTTTAAAAAGGGAATAATTGCGTCTTATCAAAAGGATGGAATTACATTAAATATTAATCCAGCTATAAAAGACTCATCTGAACTTAAAGAGGTTAGAGAATATTTAGAAAGGGTTGAAAAACGCATATCAACTGTTGAAATTAGACAACAAGAGAGTTTAGAGGATATTTTCACTAGAACGGCTGATATACTTAGAACAGTTGAAAGCGTAAATGATACTCCGATTAATGAAGATTGGATGAATCAATTTATATCACATGCTAAAGACATTTCTTCAGATGAGATGAAAGATATTTGGGCAAAAGTTCTGGCGGGAGAAATTGCTCAGCCTAAGAGCTATTCTCTTAGAGCTTTAAATGTATTAAAGAATCTTACAAAAGAAGAGGCTGTTTTATTTGAAAATTTTTCAAGCTTAATCATAAGAGATGCAAATGAAGAAAGTAGATTTGTTTTTCGTGATCGAGATTATCTAGAACAAGTAGGATTTAGCTTAGAGAAAATAATCTACTTAGAAGAATTAGGATTTATTAAAACTCAAGAGCTATCATACATTGCTCAAGGTGATTTAAGTAAAAAGGATTTTTTATTAATCCAAGGGGAATTAATGATTTTGATAAAAAGTACTAGCAATTATAATACAATAAGTATACCTTGTTATTATTTGACAAAAATAGGGGCTGAGTTATTTAAATTAACTAATATGAGTTCAAATATGGATTATTTGAGAAAACTAGCAGCTAAAATTAAAGAGAATGAAGGCGTTAAAGTATCTTGTTCGAAGTATGTAGTTGAGGGGGGTAGGGTTGGATTTATACTGCCATTAATAGTACTTTAGTCATTTTTTAAATAAATTATTACTTTTTTACATCTATAAACACTGTCATTTTCTATGATGATCTTACCCATAATTGCTAAACGAGAAAAATCATAAGCGAGCTTCATCCGCTTCAAAAGGACAATGACCTTTAAATAGGCTAACAATAGCATACTAGATTTAGAATTTTTATTGTACAATGGAGCTCTTTCATTTTGGAAGAGCTTACTTTTTTAATTACTAAGGCATTAATTACAATTTAACGCTGAAAATTTAAATTTAGATAAACTATTGGATAAATTACTGCCGATGTTATTTTGAGTAGTTACATTCGAACTACAGATGTGACGCAAAAATTTATAAAATTTTAATTCTTGTTACTATTCTGTTTCTTTTAGATACATTTATGGCGTATAATCTATTGGTAGTCAGATATTTAATTACAAAACTTTACATGCTGTATTGGTAAGTAAACTATCAAAACAAACCCTCAGTATCAAAAACAAAGTCTATTCACTAATCAATACCAGTAAATAGACAATAGTCTCATAACACAAGCGGAAAAAGTAAACCAAGACGCCCGTGAGCTTACCTCACTTTTACGTATATTGGGAAGGATTCTATTCATAACACGAGCATGACAGGCAAACAACTATTTGACAAATACCAGACCGACGGACGAGCTGCTCATGTGGGTAGCGAGGAACGCGAATACGGAGGTTTGCTGCTTACGGCACTGATGACCGTTGGGAAAGAGGAGCTTTTTGCGAAGCTGGAAGAAGCCGAAAAAACCGGAAAGAAAGTAGCCCTTACTTATCCTGCGGAATCCGTTCCAGCCGAGCCTAACGGCATAATGCTAGTTGATTGAGTACGTAAACCAGATCATTCGTTCTGATACTGGAGCCGCCAGAGCAATCTGGCGGCTTCTATCATTTATCGGAAATTTGAATAGGTGCCTCAAAGGGCTGATAACCTTTTTGCTAGTCGTTGGATATACAAGCAACTAATACTTACGAACGGGTTGTCACCGCACCGCTATGCAAACGATTTTACTTTCCCTATTCTTCTCGCTGGCTCCAGCGAAGACGGACTCCGTCTACATCTGTAATTCTTCCAGGGCGTACGCCTATCATGCCTACTTCTGTCATGGGTTGAACCGCTGTACGCATGGGGTGTCTAAAGTGA